>CAMNSB010000006.1 GCA_946554325.1 uncultured Mycoplasmatota bacterium | reverse complement strand
ACACATTTGTTTTTCTCTTGTAAAATGAGCATTCTCATAAATTCAGAACAAAAAATACTAGAAAAAGTCTTTTTCCTAAGACCAATTTCTAGTATTCCTATTTCAAATCATATTTAATTTACAAGTTTCATAGTTTCAGAAAAATTCAATCAAGAAACTAATGTCTGTATATCATTTTAAAAAAGTAGATGATAAAATTCTACATTATTTTTCTATTATCTTAGATAAAATGCTATTCATAAAGTAACCACCTTTATGATGAAAAATAGAGTGGATAATGCATATAAAAAAGGGGAAAATAAAAGAGAAAAGGAATGAAACTATGCAAGAGTTCATAAAGAAACATAAAATGGGAATCGTAGTAGCCATCAGTGCAATTATCATGGTAATTGGACTCTCTTTTGCATGGTTACAAATAACACTTAGAGGTAGCAAAGAACTATCCATGATGGCAGATGGCTTAAAACTTGTTCTAGATGATACGATGGAAGGTGGCATACACTTAGAAAATGCAATACCTGTAACAGATGAAGAGGGATTAACACAAGTAGGTTATACTTTTACACTAGAAAATACAGGGAAAGTGGATAGTAGTTATGAGATTTATTTAGATGATTTAGATTTAGATGAAGGACAAACTAGAATGAGAGATGACTTCTTAAAATACCAACTAGTTAAAAATGGAGAAGAAGTCTCTCTAGCTTTACTTAGCACTACAGGAGAAAATCCAAATAGACTTCTAGATAAAGGAGCAATATCATCAGACACCAATGGAAAAGGAGTCTATACATTTTCATCTACTAAAGATGATAAGTATCCAGTACATTATTATAGAGGAGCAGTGACAGACAATAATGTCAAGTTTGCAGGACTATGCTGGAAGATAGTAAGAACAACTAATACAGGAGGAATAAAACTAATCTATAATGGAAGTCCTGATACAAATGGAAAGTGTACAAACACAACAGGAGAAGCAACACAAATAGGCAAAAGTGCATTTAATGAAATCGCTAATTCTAAAGAATCCGTAGGATATATGGCAGGTAATACGAGTGACTCAACGATTAAGAAAGTCATAGATACATGGTATCGTGATAATATGACAGAATATACTGAAAAGCTAGAAGATGCAGTATGGTGTAATGACCGTGGAGATGGTTCGATAAATAATCCATATCAAATTTAAAAGAACTTCCAGACAGTTTTGAAAAAAGCGCCAAAAAGAGATGATGACTAAACCTTTCGTTTAGATTCAGTAATCTCTTTTTTTGACAAATCATAAAAATTGTGTTATAATAGTGACCGAATAAATGGGGGGGAAGAGATATGAATGTGTTAGCATTATTAGATAATGAATTAAAAAATAAAAATTGGTCGATGGATGAAAAAAAGCGTTACTTATACCTTAGAAGTTGTGCCATCTTTTCCTATGATCCAAGGTATTTTCTATGTGTAAAACTTACAAATGGCAGTAAACTACAAGAAGAAATCAGAAATCAAACAGTAGACTTAGAAAATGTATCATCCACCTGGACAGTATGTACTTCCTTTGCAAGGGATGTCTATTCTATTCTTCTAAAAGAATTGCTACAAGAAGATAGTACAGTAAATCAAAAAGGGGAACATAGTGATGTTACCCTAACAAGTAGCGAAAATACTCCCCTAAAAGCAGATCCCACATATAACTGGGATTATACCCGTGTCAAAATGGGGCTAAGTACGCGTGGCTATCTAGAACAAACAGAATATATAGGAAACTTTGAACAGAAACTAAAAAAACAAGATCAAGTAATTGGTTATATAAAAGAAGAATATAAAGAAAATGATATCAAAAAACAAGTAAACCGCTTATACCAAGAGTGGGATGGACAATCATCTGATGACTTTATCATACATAGAATGAATAAAATAAAAGAACAAATAGACACTTATAGTAATATAGATGAATTTACCGACTTAAAATACTGTATAACCAATATCCAAAGAGACTTTCTTCAAGACGATTATTGGACTAATGTTTCAACAATACCACTATATAAAACACCATCTCAAGGACAAGAACTAGAAAAGGACTGGGAATTGATAAACCTATATGCAATCAGTCTAAAAAATGATATGTTATATTACAGTTTAGCTAAAGAAGATAATAAATATACGTATAAAGAAATTACAAAAAGTGATGCTATTTCTTATACCAATCATTATGAAGGAAAAAATAAAACTTTAATCTATCACATGTAAAAAGGGGGAAATGATATGACAAATGTAGAAAGCATCTGTGACTTAGCGCATATTAAAGACTATATTTTATATAGTATAGAGTATCAACAATTATCCATAAAAGAACAAGAAGACTTTATACTTTCTCTATTTCATTCTATAAACTGGAATAAAATAAAAAAAGAAGATAGAATCATCCTCCTCGGACAAATAGAAAAAATAGAAGCTCAAAAACTAAAAAGAGAGCCATTCGAAATAGAACTTCTAGATAGTGATTATAGATGGGATGACTTTTATATGGATTTCTGTGTAGATAAAAAAAATAAGAAAATATACAGCAGAAAAAACTTCATAGAAGATGGTATTATGCAAGTAATAGAAAATGGAAAAACCAAAAGAGTAAAAATAACTAGAATCAATTATGAACTACTAGACTGTCTCTATCACGAACAATACCATATTATGACTAGATATTATTTAAATAAGTACCAGCTAAATATGGAAGATGCCTATAAAGAACACTCAGAATATATTGTTTGGGGAAGTAGAAATGGTGCCATGGATATTTATAATAATAAAGAAATGATGCAAAAAAGACATTATATTTATCGAATGATTCCAGAAGAATATTATGCTTATCAATATGCAGAAGAGAAAGTACAAAAAGCATTTCAACGTCTAAAAGCATCATATGGAGAAGATGCAAGCTATGACAATTATTTGCTCTATTTAGAAAAAACAAAAGAAAGTGTAGTAGCAAACTATCACGAAAATACAAGTGACAAAGAACATCTTACATATGATGAAATATATCAAAAACTATTAAATAGTTATATAAATGATTTTGAAAACCAGTGCCAAGAGGTAAGTGGTACCAAAGAAGATTTATTTCTTAGAAAATCCATTATTAAAGAAAGTATAAAAGGATAAGAAAAATACCCAATATAACAGGTATTTTTATTTTTTTCTAAAAATTTCAATATTTTCTTCGAATTTTAAAACCAATCGCCAATAATAAGACAGGAGGTGAAATAATTGTAAAAAAAATAGAGATTGTATTACAAGATGGAATCAAAGATTGTGGAATTTGTTCTCTTCTATCCATTATTAGATATTACGGGGGGAATGTCTCAAAAGAATACTTAATGGAGTTAACATCTACTACCAAAAATGGAGTCAGTGCTTATCATTTAATGAGAGCAGCAGAAATATTAGGCTTTCAAACACTAGGTGTAGAAGGAGAAGTAGAAAATATAAAAAAAGAAGATCTTCCCTGTATTGCTCATGTAATAATAAATAAGAAGTATCAACACTTTTTAGTATTATATGATATAAATCTAAAAAACAAAAAAGTCACTGTAATGGATCCTGCCAAAGGAAAAAGAATTCTTTCTTTATCAGAATTCAAACTCATGACTAGCTTCAAATATATACTGTTAAAACCAAATAAAAAATTACCTAATTTTATAGCAAAAAAAGTAATAGCCAATTCATTTTTGATAAATCTAAGACAAAATAGCATCCCAACCTTTATTATTATAAGTCTTAGTATCCTTTATGCTTTTTTTAATATTTTAACAGCATATCACTTTAAATATTTGCTTGAATATGCTCTAACACTAGAAAGTATAGAAAATTTAATACAAATTAGTGGTGTAATGATTTTTCTTTTTCTGTTAAAAGAAAGTATAAGTATAGTAAGAAATATCACACTCTTAAAATGGAGCAATATCTTTGATTTTAGCCTAACAAGTAAAATTTTGGAACAAATTATTTCATTTCCGTATCTCTATTATAAAAATCGAACAACAGGAGAAATTCTTTCACGGATGAAAGATTTATCAGTAGTAAAAAACTTTATAGCAACCACTTTATCAATTAGCATCCCAGAACTAGTCTCGCTGTTTACATTTTTAACCATTCTTTTTTCAATAAATGCCCATCTTGCTAGCTATAGTCTTATTTTTCTAATCATCTTATTTGGAATAGAGCTTTTATTAAAAACACCCCATAAGAAAAAATTAAAAAGACTATTAAGACAAGAAGAAAAAATCAATTCCCACTTAATTGAAATTATTACAGCCTTTGATGTCGTAAAAGGACTTCATATGGAAGAACATACCAATGAGAAATTTCAAAAGAAGTACCTATCTTTCCTAGATTGTCATTATATACTCTTTCTTTTTTACTATATAGAAGAATTTCTAAAAAATAATATCTATCATATCATGATGACAATAATACTATTATTAGGTGGTAGACTAGTGATAACAAAGAAACTATCTTTAAGTGAATTAATTATTTTTCAAAGCATTTTATCATACAGTGTATCATCTTTTCAAACTCTAAGTAATCTTTTAAAAAACTATAGAGAATATAGAGTATCCAAAGAACGAGTAGAAGATTTATTTACTATCCATAAAGAATCATTTGCTATGAAGGAATACTTTGAAAGGGAAAACCTAAAAGGAATGATAGAATATAAAAACTTCTCTTTCTCTTATAATAGCAAACCCCTATTTTCTTCACTTAACCTAAAAATACCCTATAAAAACAAAGTATTTATTTACGGAGAAAGTGGCTTTGGAAAATCAACTTTAGTAAAAACTCTCATGCGTTATATTGAAGTTCCCTATGGAAATATTAAAATTAATGGAATTGATATCAATCACTATCATCTATCAACCTTAAGAAGAAAAATAACTTATGTATCACAAAATGAATATCTGTTTACTGATACAATGTATGAAAATATGGTAATGAAAAGAGAAATAGAAAAAGAAAAAGTCCTAGAAATAGCATCTAAAATGTGCCTAGATGAAGTGATAGAAAAACTACCCCTAGGACTAGAAACGATGATAGAAGAAAATGGTTTTAATCTAAGTGGAGGGGAAAGACAGAGACTAATACTTGCTAGAAGTATATTAAAAGATAGTGATATTTATATATTTGATGAATCATCCAGTCAGATTGATATTGAAAAAGAACGTAAAATACTAAAGAATATGTTCCATATGCTAAAAGATAAAACGATTATTGTGATATCTCATCGCTTTGATAATAAAGATTTATTTAATCAAATTATTCATATTGAAAAAGGAAAGTGTTATGAAGAAAAAGTTTGAAAATTATAATAGCAGTATCTATCTTTTTCTCTTACTTATCCTCATCCTAATAATAAGCACCATCTATTTACAAAATCATTCTTATAAAACTTATTATAAAGAATTAGCAACATTAAAAAATGATAACACAGTAGAATTAGTACTAAATACAGAAGTATTAAACAAATTAAATAAAGAAAGGAAAATAAGTATAGAAGGAAAAACATATAAAGTAAAAATACAAAAAGTACTAAGAAATATATTAAAAAAAGAAAAAAAATATTATCATCAAGTAACCTTAATGATTAATTTGAAAGAAAAAGAGTATAAATTATTAGAGATTTTTACAGTAATGATTTATGACGAGAAAAAAAGTCTCTTGACGATTTTTACCTCTTGTCTGAAAGGAGAGCAAAATGCAGAAGTTAAATAATCAAGAATTAGAAAGGATAACGGGAGGATCATCCACTTGGGTAGCACTAGGAATTGCTGCAGCAGTCGTATTTCTAGCTGGAGTCATTGAAGGAATTGTTCATCCCAAACCATGTTCATGAAAAAAATAGAAAATTTAGATGAGGTAATAGGAGGAACTACACTATCAGGAACCTTGATTAACTCCTTTACAAGTATTATTAGAGTACTAATGGACGCAGGACGAAGTGTAGGTTCTGCAATCCGTAGAATTAGTGAAAATAAAGTATGTCCCCTAGAATAAAACAGTGGAGCAAGAAATATAAATATAAAGTAATAGGATTAATGTTTTTACCATTTATTTTATATTTTGTGAATATCTTATTACGATTTTTCTATCAATTAGGGATGTATTATGGTACATTTTTGAGAAATTTATATGAAATCGTAGTTTGAACTACAAAAAAAGACAAAAAAATCACAAATTTTGTTGAAATAAAATAAAAGACTGTGTTATAATCGTTGTAGCAAACACGAAGGGAGGGAAAGTAATGACGCAAGTGACTGTTAAGAATGGAAACTTAGATATGGCTCTAAGACGATTCAAACAAAAAGTAGCGAGAGACGGTGTCCCTTCAGAATGCAAAAAAAGAGAATGTTATGATAAGCCAGGAGTAAAAAGAAGAAAAGCCAAAAAAGAAGGCATCAAAAATACACAAAAAAGAAATAAAAGCAGAAATAGAGAAAGGTAGAGAAAGCTCTACTTTTTCTGTGAAATTATGTAAATTTTCTTGACAGGACATAAAAAATAACCATATAATAAATTTACAAAATAGAAAGGAGAGTAGCCAAATATAGGCTATAAATAATTATGACAAATAGTAATGAATTAAATAGTAATGAATTTGAAGAAAAAGGCTGGAAAAACTTATCTGGTCAGGTAGCAATAAACAACGAAGCATCCCAAGTAAGAGAGGCTCTTTATAACTCAGATGCCTTTGCAAATGCTTCATTAGGCTTTCAAAAAATGACAATGGCATTAGTAAATTCACAAGACAATCAACAATATCTTGCTAGTGCTTTAAAAAATGAAAAAGTAATCGAAAGAGAAGATTTCGCTTTATTAGAAAAAATCTCTTCTGCACGCACATGGTTAAAAGCAAGTGACGCCAAAAACTTATCCCCGGAAGAAATTAAGAAAGAATCGAATAACTATCATCATATTATGGCAACACTTACTAAGGACTTAATACTAAATCAGGAAAATGCTACTGATATTGTGGGCTCTGTACTTGCCTGTGATACTAGTGATAAGGCTGCTAGAGGAGTAGATGCTATTTATCATAAATTAGAGGAAATGAATCAGACTTCTTCTTTAAACGATATGGTTTCTGAAGCAACAGCACCACAAGTGCAACCAGAAAATTCAGGACCTAGTAAATAGAAAGAAGGGAGTCTTATTATGACTTTACAAGAACAATTAAAACAAGATATGGTTCATGCGATGAAAGAGAAGGATAAAGATCGACTTGCTGTCATTCGCATGGTAAAAGCTGCAGTAGACCTAGAACATATTAATATGAAGTGTGATGTTACAGATGAGCTTGTCCTTGATGTTTTAAGCAAACAAATTAAAATGCGTAATGACTCCATCTCCGAATTTGAAAAAGCTGGAAGATATGATTTAGTAAATAATACAAAAAAAGAACTGGAAGTTTTAATGATTTACATGCCAGAACAATTATCACAAGAAGAGATTAATCAAGTACTGGATGAAGCTTTTGTATCACTAAAACCTGAAGGACCAAAAGATATGGGAAAAGTGATGAAAGAAGTGTCTCCTAAATTAAAAGGAAAAGCAGATATGAAACTTGTCAGTAGTTTAATTAAAGAAAGACTAGGATAGGAAGTTTTCTTCTAATTGCTAGTCTTTTTTCATACTCTTTAATAGGTGATAATATGTTGGATAGAGTAAAAAATTATATCATAGATAGTGAATTTCGCTTAACCCTATATATCGATATGATCCATATTATAAATTATACAAAAATCATTTCCCTAGAAGAGACTAAAATCATTATTCGCTCTCTTACAAAAAGAGTAGTAATAACTGGTGAAAAACTCCATTTAAGTCGTCTTTTAGAAGAAGAAATCTTGATTAAAGGAAATATCAAAAATATTGAGGTAGAGAATGTTTGAGTCAAAATATTATATAAAAATAACAGGACCATATCCTAAAAGCTTTCTATCCAAACTAATTGCCTTAAAAATAGAATTATTAAAAGTAAAAACGACAGAAGATGCTCTATTTCTATTAGTAGAAGAAGAGAATTATAAGAAGATAAAAGACTTAAAAACAATATATAAAATAGAATTAATAAATTGCTATGGAATAGCCAAAGTAAAATATTTATATCGAAAATATTTTCTTTTTCTAGTCTCTATCCTTTTTGCTTTACTCCTCTTAAAATTCTTATCTAGTCTCATTTTAAAAGTAGAAGTGATTCATACCAAAGAAGAAATCAGAAACTTAATCATTACAGATTTAGAAGAGTATGGAATCAAACCATATCGTTTTAAAGTCTCTTTTCAAAAACGCGAACAAATAAAAGAAAAAATATTAGAAAAAGAAAATGACCATTTAGAATGGATTGAAATAGAAGAAAAAGGAACAACCTATCGTATTAATGTGGAAGAAAGAAAGAAAAACAAAAAGGAACAAAAGAAAGAATCTCAAAGCATAGTTGCAAAAAAAAGAGGACGAATATTAGAAATTGAAGCAAGTCATGGTGCTATTGAAAAAAAGAAAAATGACTATGTCCAAAAAGGAGATGTCATCATAAATGGAATTATTAAAAATAAAGATACACCAGTTAGTAAAGTAAGAGCAGAAGGAAAAGTATTTGCAGAAATATGGTATCGAGTAAAAATAGAAGTACCTTATAACTACAAAGAAGAAATAAAAACAGGAAAAAAGAAAAAATGCCTAGAGTTTTCTTTCCTAAATCATAATATAACACTTCTAGACTTAAAACCTTATCAAAATAAAACACAAAAAAGAGTAAAACTATTAAGAAATAACATTCTTCCAATATCGTTTTATCTAACTACACAAGAAGAAGTAAAAATACAAAATGAAGTCAAAAATCCTAAACAGGCCTATCAGAAAGCAGTAGAACTAGCGATTCAAAAATTAAAAAATAACCTAGGAAAAGAAGATAAGATAATTTCACAAAAAACTTTGAAAAAGTCCCATAAAAATAGTAAAATAGAAGTAGAAATATTTTTCAAAGTAAAAGAAAATATTACAGATACAATAAGCCTAAAAGATATCAAACTAGAAGATTTACAAAAAGAAGCAGAAAAGGAGGAAGAATAAAATGCTAGTACCACTTTCTAATACATTAAAAGGAGTTGCAAATTTCACTTGGCCGATGATCTTAATTTCAGTGGTAATTTTAGTATCCTTTAGAATTGCTTACTTAATAAAAAATAGACAAAGGCCCATTCTTTATAAAGAGTTATTGACATTATCTTTTGTAATATATATTTTATGTCTATTCCAAGTGGTAACATTTCAAGATACTACCATGGTAGCATCCAATAATTTTATTCCTTTTAAAGAAATATCACGCTATACCTTTGGTAGTCATCTTTTCTTAAAAAATGTATTAGGAAATATCTTGTTATTTTTACCATTTGGATTTTTTGCAAGCTACTACCTAGAAGTAAAAAGACCATATATTCCACTCATATTAACCATCATTTCATCTCTCGCCATAGAAAGTGTGCAAATGTCAATTGGAAGGGTATTTGATATAGATGATATCATCTTAAATATCACAGGAGGACTAGTAGGTTATCTTCTATATAGTATCTTAGCAAAAATAGGTAGTAGTATGCCACGTATATTAAAAGCAGAATGGTTTTTAAACCTAATCTCAATTCTTTTGTTAATAGCCTGTATCACACTAATTTAGGAGGAAATAATGAATATAGAAATAAATAACTTAACCAATAAAAAAATAGAAGAACTAGAAGTAATCTCCATCGTTTTAGAAAAAGCAAAAGAAATAGAACAACTAGAAAATATCATATTTAATGTAATCATCGTAGATAATAATTATATTAAAAACTTAAATAAAATATATCGAGGAATCGATAAAGAAACAGATGTCATAACATTCGCCTTAGAAGATGAAAAAGAAATGATCCCACTAAATAATTTACGTATTCTAGGAGATATTTATATCTCTTTAGAAAAAGCAAAAACGCAAAGTGAAGAGTATGGGCATTCTTTAACAAGGGAGCTTGCCTTTCTTGCAGTCCATGGTTTTTATCATCTATTAGGCTATGATCATATGACAGAAGAAGAAGAAAAAATCATGTTTCAAAAACAAGATGCCGTACTAAAAGCATGTAATATAGAAAGAAGGAATACATTATGAAAGAAAAATTATTAGAATTACAAAAAAATAGCTATGTACCTATTTCTAACTTTCCAGTCGCATCCTATCTTATCACGAAAGATGGGAAAGAATATAAGGGAGTAAATGTTGAAGATGCTAGTACTCGTGCTGGAACCTGTGCAGAACGTAGTGCCATCTTTAATGCCATAACAGATGGTGTAAAAAAAGGACAATTTAAAGAACTTCATATCATGACCTCATCTTCTGATATTGGAATGCCATGTTTTGTATGTAGACAAATGATTTCAGAATTATTTGAAAAAGGCTGTAAAATCTATTGTTATAATAAAGAAGGACAAGTAGTCATGCACACAGTAGAAGAGTTATGTCCATATCCCTTTTCGGAGGATGATCTAATATGAAAAAATGTGGTTTTGTAAGTTTAGTAGGACGCCCCAATGTTGGAAAAAGTACGCTTCTAAATAATTTATTAGGAATAAAATTAGCCATTACTTCCAATAAGGCAGGAACAACAAGAAACGTAATAGAAGGAATCTATAATGATGAAGAAAGTCAAATTATTTTTGTAGATACTCCAGGAATACATAAACCAACCCATAAACTAGGAAAACTCCTAAATAAAAAAGCCTATCAAAATACAGAAGGTGTTGATTTAATTTTATTCCTAGTAGATGCAGAAAAAGGAATTGGAAAAGGAGATCACTTCATTTTAGAAAAAATAAAAAAAGAAAGTGCTCCTATCTTTCTTCTATTAAATAAAATAGACAAACTAGAAAAAGAAAAACTATTAAAAATCATCATGGATGCCAAAGACTTATATGATTTTAAAGAAATCATCCCCATATCGGCATCCACTGGTGAAAATAAAGATGCTCTTTTAAAATGTATCAAAAAGTATCTACCTTCTCAAGAACAAATATATGATGAAGAAGAACTAACCAATGTTTCAACAAGGTTTATTATGGGAGAAATAGTAAGAGAAAAAGTGTTAAGACTGACAAAAGAAGAAATTCCTCACGCAGTAACATGTTATGTAGAACATTATGAAGAAACAGAAAAAATGGTGAAAATACATGTATTAATTGTAGTAGATAGGGATAATCTTAAAAAAATACTAATTGGAAAAAATGGAAGTATGCTAAAAGAAATAGGCACACAAGCAAGATATGATATGGAAGAATTCTTAGGAAAAAAAGTATACATAGAAACCTATGTAAAAACATTAAAAAATTGGCGTGATGAAGAAAAATATTTTTCTGAATTAGGTTTAAAAGAAGATGAATAAAAAATAAATAATTTTATCACTATAATAATGAGGGTGATAAAATGAGAAAAACGCTTTGGAAATTATTTAAAGAAACAGGAGATATTAAATATTATTTAATGCTAAGCAAATTAGAAAAGAAGTGAGAAGATGGAAATAGTAAGTGTAACAGGGATTGTAATGAGTGAGACAAATTATAGTGAGTCCAGTAAAATACTAAATGTTTTAACGAAAGAATATGGAAGAGTCGGAATGATTGCCAAAGGATGTCGTAATATGAAAAGCCGTCTTCGTGCTGTAAGTAGAAAATTAATTTACGGAACCTTTCATATTTATTATAAAAAAGAAGGACTTTCTACATTAATATCAGTAGATATTATAAATTCATTATCAAAGACCATGATGAATTTAACAGCAATCAGTTATGCTTCCTATATTGTAGAACTAATTGATCAAGTGGCAAAACAAACAGAGGAAAGTAGTCTTTTTGCTATTTTAGCATCATCTCTTGAAAAGATAGAAGAAGGACTAGATCCTCTAGTAATTACTAATATCGTAGAGCTAAAGTGTCTAGACTTTTTAGGAGTAATGCCTAGTATTGATGCATGTACTATCTGTGGTAGTAACAAAGCAATTGTTACACTAAGTAGTGATATTGGAGGATATATTTGTAGTAAGTGCTATCAAAATGAACCATTAGTAGATGATAAAACAATAAAATTAATTCGTATGTTTTATTATGTAGACATAGAAAAAATTAGCAAACTAGAAGTAAGTCCAGCTATAAAAAAAGAAATAAATACATTTTTAGACAATTATTATGAAAGATATACAGGACTCTATCTAAAAAGTAAAAATTTCGTTCATAAAATCGAAAAAATAACTAACTAATCCTAGAAGGGACTAAAATAAAAAGTGGTGATGGAAGACTGAATAGTCCATACGTTATTGAATAAAAATTATGATAGTCTCCTCCTGAGGCTTTTTCTTTTGGCGATGACCTTTTGTCAAAAAATAGACTAGAAATTATTTATCATATGTGTTATAATAACTCTCACTAGGAGGGGAATAGTATGAAAAGACTGGATATAAATGGAAACAAAAAAACAAAAGCAATTAAGAAAAAAGAAGAGTTTCAAGGAATTATTCGTCTAATTCAAAGAGGAAACATGAAACTAGCTCAATCAGCATTAGAAGAGTATTTAGAAAAATACCCTAGAAATAGTTATGCCATAAAAGAATATGCATCGATTCTAAGACAGCAAGGAAACTCCTTGAAAGCATTAGAATATTTATCACAAATAGAAGAAGAAAAAATCTTTACCATAAGAGAAAAGGCTTATTGCTATATCTATATGGAAGAATATGAAAAAGCATTAGCAGAAATAAATCGTGCGACATGGCTAGATGATAATATGGAACAAGCTCAATCCTTTTGCAAAGCAAAACTAGGGGCTTTTCGCGAATTATCAAAAAGTTATACTACCAATCAATTTATCTCATATGATGAAAATAGAGCGATAGAATATATCAAACAATATACAGATCCAAAAAAGGAAGCTTATTTTGAAGAAAATGTAGATATTGAAAACTTATACTATAATATGCAAAAAGTACTACCTGACGCAGAACAGACATTAACAGGAAACTTAATGAGAAAATATATATTTCATCTAAAAGATGTTGCAACAACTGCCGAAAATGAAAACATAAACCATGTAACAGTAGTCGTATTTCCAACCACTTTTGATATTCTATCTATCTGTCCTACCACATATCAAAGAAATGTAGTCATCAATGATTATGAAGGACTCCTCTCAAAACAAGAAGAACCTAGACTAACAAAGAAAATAGAAAGAAAAAGCCAAATCGAAAAATTTAATCAGCGGTATCATAAATAAAAAGAATAAGAGGGGGAATATGATGGGAACTTATGATTTCGGTAAAAAAAGAAGAACAAAAGAAATAAACAAAATTTCAGAGTTTCGAGGAATTACGGGACTAATCATTCATGGGAATTATCCTTTAGCAATAAAAGCACTAGAAGAATATTTAGAAAAATATCCAGGCAATAGTTATGGAATAAAAGAGTATTCAGGAATATTAAGACAATTAGAAAGACCAGAAGAAGCCTTAGAAATACTAGCACAAAGTAATGATAATCCAGTACATATTAGAAGAGAAAAAGCCTATAGCTACATGCTAATAGAAGAATATGAGAAAGCTTTAGAAGAATTTGCTACAATGCCATCGACAACCAATAACATCGAAAAAGCGAAATCCTATTGTAGGGCAAAACTAAATATATGTAGTGAAATAGAATTAAGTAATTATTATGTTCAGCAGTTTGCTTTCTACGATGAAAAAAAGGCAATAGAATACATTGAGAAAAATCCCTGTATCAGTTTTTCTAAAAATATAAGCATAGAAGAATTATTCCATAATATTTCACTTGTTTTAGAAAATGCAACCCCTGTAATTACCTGTGACTTTTTAAGAAAATATTATTTTCGCATCCCACAAATAGGACAGTATAAAAAAGAAAATGTTGATTATTTAATCGTCATTACACCACCAAACTCAAAAGAAATTTTAACGATGGTACCAAGTGATTTAAAACACAATGTATTTGTAAATAATTATGAGAAATTATTAAAAAAAACAAATGTACAAGAAAGAGAATTTAAAACAGTGCATGAAATGTTAGTGCATGAGGAAAAAACTCTTGCTAGACTATCTCTAGAGTCATACATTAAAAAGTATCCAGAACAAATGAATGCCATAAAAAAATATATTTCATTAGTAGAAAATACAGAATATCAAGAAGAAGGATTCCACTTTTTAGAACAATATCTAAATAGTGATAATTATGGTATAAAAGATAGAATTATCGTTCATATTCACATGAAAGAATATCAAAAAGCTCTAGAAGAAATAGCAAACATTCCAAATGAAGAAGTTTCAAATAGTAAAAGAATGGATCAAGCTAGGAACTATATTTATACAAAAACAGGAAGACTTTCAGAAATAAGTGGAGAGTTTTATAGTATAGGTCAAGCAAAAAATTATAGTAAAGAAAAAGCACTATCTCACATCAAACTACATCTAGAAGGACATAACAAAAGTTATTTTAAATCAGAAGAAAATATCGAGGACATTTATGAAAAATTAGGAAGAATACTTCCCTCATGTCACCTATGCAAAGCTAATAATCCTTTATTGAACCAGTATAACTTTTATCTAAAAGAAGTTGGATATACTAGGTTTGCTATGCCTGTAGACTATTTTAAAGTAGTAACATTACCAAACTCTTTTGATATTTTAACGATGTACCCATGTGATAATTCAAAAGAAGCAAATGATTATGAAAAACTATTAAATCAAAAAGAAAAAGAGAAAGTAAAAGTAATGAGAAGAGAAAGCCAAGTTGAGAAGTTTAATCATCGTTATGGTAAAGTTTAATCGTCGTTATGGTAAAAAGTAATTGACAAGAAGTAAAAAAAATATTAAAATCAATCTATATTGATGTTGCGATGACGAGGGTTGGAATCCTCTAGCAGTATAAGAAAAAGCTGATTCTTCTGGAATAAGTAAGGTGGAACCGCGGGTATACTCGTCCTTATAACTTATTCTAGAAGTTTTTATTTTAGAAAGGAGGAGAGAAAAAGATGAATATATTTGTAGCAACATCTGCAAGAGATGAAGTATTAGATAAATATGGAACATCTTGCCAACAATTACTAGAAAAAATAGCAAGACTTAAAAACACTAATTTAGTTTTTGGAGCATATAGTTATGGTCTAATGGGCAAAACCTATGATATTTTTAAAAAACACAATAAAAAAATTATCGGCGTGGCACCCATTGCCTATAAGTCCGATTTCGAAAAAGTCCCTTGCGATGAAGAAATCATAACTTCTTCATCCATGACAAGACTCGAGAAAATTTACGAAAAAAGTGATGTATTATTATTCTTACCTGGAGGGATTGGAACCTACAGTGAACTATTTTCTTGTCTAGAAGAATTAAAAAGTAAGAAAGGAAAAGAAATCATTCTCTATAACGTAGACTTTTTCTTTAGTCCCATGTTAGAAAGTATGTATAAACTCTATCAAGAGGGATTTTTAGATAAGAATTTAGGAGAATATATCCTGATTAGTAATAACCAAGGGGAAATCATAGAAAAAATAAAGGAGAGTGGAAAGAATGAATGATTTAACAATGGAAAAGTTAGTAGCATACTGCAAACAATATGGACTTATTTTTCAAGGAAGTGAAATTTATGGAGGCCTTGCCAACACCTGGGATTACGGTCCAGTAGGAGCAGAACTAAAAAATAATATCAAGAAAGCTTGGTGGCAAAAATTCATCCAAGAAGACAAAAACAATGTAGGTCTAGATTCAGCCATTTTAATGAATCCAAAAACTTGGGAGGCAAGTGGACACTTAGCAACATTTACAGACCCACTAATTGACTGTAAAGAATGCAAAACAAGACATCGTGCTGATAAACTAATTGAAGAAGCATTCCCAGATGTAGAAGCAGGATGTATGAATAATGAAGAATTAATCTCATACATCAAAGAACACCATATTAAGTGTCCTAAGTGTGGAGAAGAAAACTTCACAGATATTAGGAAATTCAATCTAATGTTTAAAACATTCCAAGGAGTAACAGAAGATAATAAAAGCACAATCTATTTAAGACCTGAAACTGCTCAAGGTATTTTTGCAGATTTCTTAAATGTACAAAGAAGTATGAGACTAAAAGTACCATTTGGTATTGCACAAGTAGGAAAGAGTTTTCGTAATGAAATTACTCCAGGTAACTTCATCTTCCGTGTCCGTGAATTTGAACAAATGGAGTTAGAGTTTTTCTGTAAACCAGGAACAGAACTAGAGTGGCATGAGTATTATAAAAAGTATTGTCATAACTTCCTACTATCCCTTGGTATAAAGGATGAGTCTCTAAGACTTCGTAATCATAAAAAAGAAGAATTATCTCACTACAGTAATGCAACAACTGATATTGAATATAAGTTCCCATTTGGTTGGGGTGAATTATGGGGAATTGCTTCTCGTACAGATTATGATTTATCACAACATCAAAAATACTCTGGCGTATCTCAAGAATACTTAGATCCAGAAGATAATAGTAAATACATTCCCTATGTAATTGAACCATCTGTGGGGGTAGATAGACTAGTTTTAACAGTTCTTTGCGATTCTTATGAAGAAGAAAAATTAGAAGGAGAGGATACAAGAGAAGTAATGCATTTCCATCCAGCCCTAGCACCATATAAAGCAGTAATACTTCCTCTAAATAAAAAACTTCATAGCGAAAAAGCAGAAGAAATCTATAAAGAACTAAGCAAATATTTTATGATAAGCTATGATGAAGCAGCATCCATCGGAAAACGCTATAGAAGAGCAGATGCCATAGGAACTCCTTTTGCAATTACAGTAGATGACGAAACACTAACAAATGGAACTGTTACAATAAGAGATCGTGATACAATGAAACAGATTACATTAAAAGTAGAAGAAATAAAAGCCTATATTGAAGATAAAATGAAGTTTTAAACAAAAAAACACCATTTCTAGGAGATTTGGTGTTTTCATATAACAGTTATAAATCAATAAAAGGAGATATACATGGATAAGAAATATAAGATAAAAGAACCTAAACTAGGTATACTAGAGACAAAGGGATTAAAGGAACTATCAAAGGAAGAAATAAGTGGAATATTTAAAAACAACATAGAAGAAGAACTAGTCATAACAGATAAAACAATCGATAGCTGTATATTCGATCATATAGATTTTAGTAAAGTAAAACTAGAAAATGTAGATTTAGTAGATGTAATATTTGATGGCTGTGATCTTTCTAATCAATGTTTTGACAAAAATAGTCTATATCGAGTCGTATTTAAAAACTGTAAAATGATAGGTACTTCATTTATAGATAGTTCTTGTCATGATATAAAGCTAGAAAATTGTCTAAGTAGGTACTTGAATTTTGCAGGAGCTAAAATAAAGGGAATGAAAATAGAAAATGGCGAATTAACGGAGTCAACTTTTCTAGAAACAAATATAGAAAATATATACTTAGAACAAGTAGATCTTTCCAAAACAGAATTTATGAGAACAAAACTAAAAGGAGTGGATCTTTCCACTTGTAATATTCAAACAACAATATTTGATTTTTATTCCCTAAAAGAAATAAAAGTCGATGCCTTCCAATGTCAAAGCTTAGTAGGAATGCTAGGAGTAGAAATAAAATAGAGAATAATCTAGAAAGTTATTAAAATTTATGATAAAATACGAAAAACATAGTGAAAAGGAGTATGAGTAGTATGGAAAAAATAAGACTATGGGAAGCACCCTCTATGATGAATTGGAGGAAAATAGCAGAAAGTGTTCAAAAGCTAAATTTTGATGAAAAAACAGAAGAGGAATGGAAAGATAATTTAAAAAGATTAACAATAATGCTAGAAGATACAGAAATAGATCCTGAGATAGGAAAAATAGAAACCACTTTACCAAAAGAAATAGGACTTGCCAACTTGTTACATGCAATCTATAAAATAAATACTAAAAATATTAAAGAAGAGTTCTATAACCAAATAGAAACTCTAAATAAAATAGGCGTAGAAGAAATTCAATTTTTAAATGGAAGTTTTCATACCATTACAAGTTGTGAAGGAATTGGAATTCATCAAAATCCTACTATTTATGCAAAAACTTACACAGATGGATTTTTTACCATAAGTAATTATTACAATTATTCTCATTTATATAGTATGGAAAATCTTCATGGAGCAAATTACTATATTGATATGAGTCTAAAAGTAGAAGCTAGCAAAGAAAAGATAGAAAAATCAGTAGCAATACTAGAAAACTTTAATGGCGTCTATCCATCAAAAGAAGAAATCATGGACTTGCGTCTACCCATGTTAGAAGAAGGAGAAAACATAGTAGAGTGGAAAAAAACGGATAAAGAAGTAAGGCAACATTTCAAGACTTTTAGTAAAAAACTATAATAAATTCAATTGTTAGAAACATATATATTTTTAGGTTTAGGAATTGTTTTACAGTTTGCTACTGTTGTAGTTAGTCTATCAATTGATGATATCATCAGAATAGTTACTGTTTTAGAAATTTGAAAAAATAGTTATAAGATTGATGGAAGACATTAGAAAAATTTCAAGAAAAGTAGAAACCAGATCTACTTTTTTTCTTTTGCATTTTAAATGAAATATTTTATGTTACAATAAAAATGGAGAGTGATAAAATGAAACCGTTAATTGCCATAATGACACGATGTGAAGAAAATGAGGAAAAAACCTCCATGCAGTATGTACATGAATTTGTAAGAACAACAATCATAAAAGCAAAAGGAGAACCATTTTTTCTAACACCACCACAGAATTTAGATTATTTTAAAACAAAATATGACTCATTTAAAGAATTGACAGAAGAAGAAAAAAATAGTATTGATTTTTGGCTGGATGCCGTGAATGGACTTTTTATTCCTGGAGGAATTAAATTTACAGAATATGATCGTTATATTTTAGAACAAGCCATCAAAAAAGATATTCCAACTTTAGCAGTCTGCCTTGGGATGCAATTAATGTCTTGTTATAAAGACGAAGTAAAACTTTGTGATGTACCACCATCTGATATCAACCATAATCAAAAAAAAGAAGAAAATTATGCACATACAGTAACCATTGATAAAAATAGCAAACTATACCAAATCGTAAAAAAAGAAAAGTTAATGGTCAATAGTTTCCATAAAAAATGTGCAAGCGAAAACAAATACTATGAAGTAGTAGCACAAAGTGATGATGGAGTCATAGAAGCATTAGAGTATAGTGGAAAGTCTTTTCATATAGGTTTGCAGTGGCACCCAGAAAAAATGTATGACTATGATGAAGATGCTAAAAAAATAATTGATGCCTTTATAGAAGAAAGTAGCAAAAGAAGAACCAATATTTCTAACATTCGTAGTCAGTATGAAGAAAAAATATATCAAAATAACACCATTTAGAAATTGACAGAAGCAAGGATAAATGGTATCCTAATATAAGAATAGGAGTGGGTGTAATGGATGAAAAAATAGTAATCATGAAAAACGGAAAAGAAGTAGAATGTGATGTTTTATTTACCTTTCATTGTGAAGATAATGGGAAAGAATATATAGGTTATACAGATCATTCCACAACACCAGATGGAAGAAAAAATATCTATACAGCATCATATGATCCAATACTTGGAACAGGATCATTAGAAAAAATAGAAACTGAAGAAGAAAAAGAAATGATACAAGAAGTTTTAATGCAGATAAATGATGAAGCAAGGAGTGATTAGATGAACTTAGAAAATGCCCTTAGAGTATTAGGTGTAGACCCTAAATATGCTACAAGAGGAGAAGTAAAACGTGCAAAAAGATTATTAGAACGTGATATGACAAGAGGAGATAATGAAGAGTATCAAAAAATGATAAATGATGCTTATGAAGTAGTATCATCATCTATTAAAAAAGAAGATGAAAGAAGAGATAATCCAATTTTTGATACCTCACCAGCATTCCAAATAAAAAACATTGAAGAACAAATAAAAATAGCCAATGAAAACTTTATGGAAATTTTTAAGAATGAACTAAATGAAGCCCTAGAAAAAGGACCCTTCAACGAAAAAGACTACGAAGCATTCACAAACAAGTATCAAACTTTAAAAGAAGAAGCAAATAAAAAATTGATTGCACTAAATCAATTGAAAGAAACATATGAAAATCAGGATACTATATTAGGCCTACCAGATCATTCTTTAAAAGATAGCATACTAGATAGTGTAAATCCTTATAAACAGGAAAAAAATCAAACTGAAAAACAACTACCTGCAGTAGTTTCAGAAAAAACATATGAAGATTTTATGATAGATAAAAAAGATGAACCAGTATTAGGACTGCCAGATCATTCCTTAAAAGATAACATACTAGATAGTGTAAATCCTTATAAACAAAAAAGAAATCAAACTAAAAAACAACTACCTGCAGTAGTTTCAGAAAAAAATTATCAGGATTTCATGTTTAACGAAGAAGATCGTGGACTAAAACAAATTTTAAGTGATTTAAAAACAGGATTAGGTCTAAAGAAAAATGATCATAAAAAATTACGTGCTTCTAATATAAAAGTAGCAAGTAACTTTAAACAAGAATTATCATCTGGTAACTATCTATATAATGTAGTACATTTTATTCCATCCATAATAAAAGTACCAATCCAGCTAGCAAAAAAATTAAAAAATAGTATTTTTAAAGATAAAGAAGCAAATGATAGAATAGAAAAATTAAAAGTACGCGTAAATAATTTATCAGATCGAGACCTAGATGTTATTTACCATGAATATCGTAGTAGCAAAGTAACAGAGCAAATGGCTCCAACCGTTTTAAATGATTTACTAAATCAAAAAGTACGTGAATATGCAATGAAAAACGTAGAGACTCTAAACGAAGAAGTAAAATCATCCTACTTAAATATTTTCTCATCTCTTCGCCAGTTGGAATCTCTAGATGAAATGTTAGAAAATAAAAATATAAATACTCAAATGCGTAAGAAATTAGAAAGTAGAAAAAATACTCTTTTAGAAGGAAAAGCAGAAGTAATAAAAGATTTAAGAGAAAAACAAGTGAGAGCAAATGAATGGTTATCATCAGGACTTCATGGCTTTGAAGAAGATATGAAAGCAGCAGAATCTAAAATGTCTTATGTAGGAAAAAGATTTGCAAAACGTTATGATGACGATGAAGGTCTATCCCAAAAAGAAGCTCAATTAGAAAAAGAAGAAAAGTATGCGATTCGTACAGGAAATGATAAAATGGCTCTAAAATCATTTGTAGAAAGTGAAACACTATTAAGCGAAAATACAGATATAAAAAATAGTATTTTTGGAAAACGTTCTACTGGAAAGAGATATTATTCGCCACTTGCAAAAATGTTAGATTATCGACCAGATCCTTTTGTAAGAGATGTTTATACATCAGCAGCAATCGTTGGAGCAAGTCTTGCAACTATTAATGGAATGTTAACAGCCAAAGAAAAACAAAATATTTTAGAAAATCAGTCTCAAACTGCTAATATGCATAATGAAGAAGTCATAAATAAGGTAAATGAAGCAGGAGAAAACTTGCAAGCTCAAAGCGACACCTTTATGAAAGGAATAAAAGAACAATCAAACCAAGCAGTAAATGATGCTGCAGGAACTATTGAACGAGCTGCTCTTGATAAACATAACTGGAATATAGGAACAAATAAATATCATACAGCAGATAAAATGGGTCATAACTATTATAATGAGTTTTATCAAAATACAGAAAATTCCTTTACAGAAGTAATGAATAAGTATCAAGAAGGAACGCTAAGTCAAGCGGATGCCTTAGGTGCCTTTAAAGATATTGCCAACAAAACACAAGAAAATCTAAATCAAGTATATGCATCATGTCGACCAATCATGGAAAAATATGCACATGCACATTCTCATCTAGATTTAGAAGGGACATTAGAAGCAATGAAATCTTTAACAGAAAATCCAACAGCAATTATGGATATGAATGATGCTATGATAAATACAGCAAATATTGGTGAAGAGCTAACAGGACTTACCCTAGAACAAGTAAATACCATAAATTCACTTCCAAGTGATTTAGGAACAACTCTATTAGGTGCAGCAACAGCAGCAGCACTTGCTATTAATGTATCAAATACTACGAGTAACAATGAAAAACAAGGAAAATATGGAAATGAAGTAACACAAATGGTAGCAGAATATGCAAGTAGTAAAAGTCAAACAGAACAACAAATAGCGAAAACTGCCTAAAAATAAAGTGAAAAAATAGTTGACTTTATGAAATTATTTTCATATAATAATAACAGTCGAGAAAAAGGAAAGAGATTTATATCCACCTGACTAGCGAGTAGCAGTAGGTAAAAAGCCAAATCAATATAGAATAGACAGATAGGATAATGGTTTTTTAAGTGGATATAATATGGATATCCACTTTTCTTAATTTTATGGAGGTGTTAATTATCGCAAACAATAAAAATAACATGATGATTAACGAGCAAATCAAAGCCAAAGAAGTGCTAGTAATTGGACCAAATGGAGAACAAGTAGGAGTAAAATCAATGAATGATGCCCTAACACTTGCTCAATATGCGTCCCTTGATTTAGTTCTAATCAGTCCAAATGCTACCCCACCTGTTTGTAAAGTAATGGACTATAATAAATACCGTTATGAAAAACAGAAAAAGGAAAAAGAAGCACTGAAACGTCAGCGAGCTAATATGTCGGAATTAAAAGAGTATCGTTTGTCTCCAACAATTGATGTAGGAGATTTTGAAACAAAGCTTAGAAATGCCCTAAAGTATTTGCAAAAAGGAGATCGTATTAAATTAACAGTACGTTTCAAAGGACGTCAAATGGCTCATACAGAATTAGGTCGTGAAGTTATTATGCGTTTTATTGAAAAAACAAAAGACTATGCAGATATTCTAGAACAACCAAAGTTAGACGGCAGAGTAATGTCTTGTGTATTAGTGCCTAAAAAAGATAAATAGTAGGAGGAAATAAGTATGCCAAAAATCAAAACACATAAAGGAACAAAAAAAGTTCTAAAGGTAAGAAAAGGTGGAACTATTAGTATTGGTAGACCAGGTAGTCGTCATAATACAGGAAAAAAATCAAGTGCCATCAACCGTAAAAATAGAAAAGGCTCTACACTAAGTAAAGCAGATCAAAATCGTTTACAAAATATCATTAAATAGTGAAGTAGAAGGAGGAATATATTATGGCAAGAGTGAAAAATGGAGCAGTAACAAAAGCTCGTCATAAAAAAGTATTAAAACAAGCCAAAGGTTATTTTGGAAGCAAACATAGACTATATAAAACAGCAAAAGAACAATTAATGCATTCAGGACAATATGCATATCGTGATCGTAAACAGAAGAAAAGAGATTTTAGAAAGTTATGGATTACAAGAATCAATGCTGCATGTCGTGAAAATGGTATCAGCTATTCTAGATTCATAGAGGGACTAACAAAAGCAGGAGTGGAAGTAAATCGCAAAATGCTATCAGAAATCGCTATTAACGATCCAAAAATGTTTTCTGAATTTGTACGTGTTGCAAAAGATGGAAAAGAAGGAAAAGTAAGCAACAAAGAAGTAGCAAAAATTAAAGAAGTAACTGTAAAATCTACAGGTACCAAAAAAGAAGAAACAAAAACATCAAAAAGTAAAGAAGAGCAAAAAGATTATAGTAAAATGACAGTTGCAGAACTAAAAGAAGAAGCAAAAAAACAAGGAATTGAAAATGCAACAACAATGAAAAAAGCAGAATTACTAGAAGCTTTAAAATAAAAAACATATTAGTGAATGTATGAACCTAGTGCCCAAGAGGTGGTTTATATTAGAAACTAATAGAAGAAAAAACGAAAAGGAGAAATGATATGACAGTAGTATCAATGAATTATTTATTAGAGTCAGGTGTTCATTTTGGACATCAAAAAAGAAGATGGAATCCAAAAATGAAGGAATACATCTATACAACAAGAGATGATATTTATATTATCGATTTAAAGAAAACAGCAGAAAAATTAGAAGAAGCATATGAAGCAATGAAAAAGATTGCAGAAGAGGGTGGAAAGTTCTTATTTGTTGGAACAAAAAAACAAGCACAAGAAGCATGTGAAGAGTCTGCTATTAGAACAAATATGTATTTTGTAACAGAAAGATGGTTGGGAGGAACCTTAACAAATTTTAAAACGATTCGTTCTCGTGTTAGAAGAATGGATGAAATTGATAAAATGGAATCTGATGGAACCTTTGAATTATTACCAAAAAAAGAGGTAATTCAAATCAAAAAGGAATATGAAAAATTACATCGTAATTTAAGAGGAATTCGTGAAATGAAAAAAATTCCTCAAGCATTAGTAATTGTAGATCCTAGAAAAGAAGAAATTGCCATTAAAGAGGCACACAAACTTGGTATCCCAGTATTTGGAATTGTAGATACAAATTGTGATCCAGATGTAGTGGATTATGTAATTCCAGGAAATGACGATGCTGTTCGTGCTGTTAAACTAATGATTGGTGCATTAGCAAATGCTATCGCTGAAGTAAATGGAAATGAGATAATTGACTATACTACAGATGAAGATAAGCAAAAAATGCCAAAGAAAGAAAAAAAAGAAGGAATAGAAGTAAAAGAACAATCACAAGAAGAAACAAAAGAAAAAGAATCTAAAGTAGATTTAGATTCTATGACATTAGCAGACTTGAAAAAAATAGCCAAAGAAAAAGAAATTAAAGGTTATTCTACTATGAAAAAACAAGAACTAATTGATGCTTTAAGATAAAAGGAGGGTGGAGGTTATACACCCTTTTTTTGAATAAATTTAAAAGGAGGATTACTATGTTTAAAGCAAGTGATGTAAAAGAGTTAAGAGAAAAAACAGGAGCAGGAATGCTAGACTGTAAAAAAGCATTGGAAGCGACAGAAGGAAATATGGACGCTGCCATTGACTGGTTAAGGGAAAAAGGAATTGCAAAAGCTGCTAAAAAGGAATCTCGTATTGCAGCAGAAGGGTTATGTTCTATTAAAACAGAAGGTAACCATGCAGTTGTATTAGAAGTAAATTCTGAAACAGACTTTGTAGCAAAAAACGAAGAATTTACAAACTTTGTAGATTATCTAGCAAATTTCATTTTAAAACAAGAATCAAACAATATAGAAGACGTTTTAAAATTAGAGGATAACAAAGAGACAATAGAACAAAAATTAGTCGCACTTACTGCTAAAATCGGAGAAAAAATCAGTTTTAGACGTTTCGTAAAAATAACAAAAGAGGACAACGAACAATTCGGACCATATCTACACATGGGAGGAAGAATTGCTGCCTTAGTAGTAACACGTAACGCAAGCGAAGAAGTAGCAAAAGATGTAGCAATGCATGTTGCAGCAATGAATCCAATTTGTACTCATCGCGATGAAATGCCAGAAGATGTACTAGAACACGAGAAAAAAGTAATCAAAGAACAAGTAATGAATGAAGGTAAGCCAGAAGAAATAGCCGAAAAAATGGTTTCAGGTAGAATCAATAAATTCTATAAAGAATCATGCTTAGAAGAACAAGAATTCATTAAAGATACTTCAGTAACAGTTGGTACATTCGTTAAAAATAATGGTGGAGAAATCGTATCAATGACACGTTTCGCTGTTGGTGAAGGAATCGAGAAAAAAGAAGAAAACTTTGCAGATGAAGTAATGAACCAAATCAACGGTTAATCTTTTGGAGTAGTTATGAAAAAAGTAGTTCTTTTCCTAGTAATAATATTTTATATCACAGGGTGTTCAGTAAAAAAAATAGAAGAGCAAAAAGATAATGAAAAGTTCGCAATTGAATATAATATCGAAGAAGAAAATCCTTTTCACTATAGTACCATAGAGGAGGTTATAAGCCTCTTAACAGATGGCAGTGGAATTATTTTTCTAGGTAATTCAGATGGGGAATGGTCAAGATTATGCGTAAAGATTTTAAATGAGGCTTTTATAAAAACAAAAGTAGAAAATGTTTCTTACCTAAACTTTAAAACAAGTAAAGATAATGAGCCTAAGAAACATAAAAAATTAGTAAAACAAATAATGAGCCAATTATCAAAGGAAGAAAAATTACAAACGCCTGCACTTTTCTTTGTTAGAAATGGTAAAATTGAAAGTTATAGTCTAGACTATGAAGAAATTACAAAAGAAAATAAGGAAGGATATACTGAAAAAGAACATAAAAAATTAAGAACAAAATACATCAGGTTAATTGAAGAATATCAAAAGAAGAATGCCTAATATAAAAGTATTCTTCTTTTAAATTTAAAAAATCACTTTCAAATATTTTGAAGTTATAATATAATAATATCAAGGAGAGTGAATTGGATGGAAAATGAAATTATAGGTTCAAGCAAAGAAAAATTAGAAAAGACTCTAGAGGCATTAGAAAAAAAGTTTGCAACAGTTCGTGCGGGCCGTGCTAATCCATCAAGCCTAGATGGGGTAATGGTAGATTATTATGGAAGTATGACGCCACTAAAACAATTAACTACAATTTCTGTGCCAGAAGGAAATCAATTATTAATCAAGCCATTTGATAAAAGCTGTCTTGCTTCTATTGAAAAAGGAATTATTGCAGCAAACTTAGGTTATAATCCTAGTAATGATGGAGAAACAATTCGTATTGTAATTCCACCTCTAACAGAAGAAAGACGAAAAGAGTTAACAAAACAAGTAAAAGCAATGAGTGAAGAAGGAAAAGTAAGTATTCGAAATATTCGCCATGATGCCCTAGAAAAAATTGAAAAATGTGAACTACCAGAAGACGTAGAAAAAGGTCTAGAAAAAGAAATCCAAGATTTAGTAAATACATATAATAAAAAAATAGAAGAAATACTAAAAGCAAAAGAGCAGGATTTACTTACTGTTTAACAAAAATAACAATAACAAAAGAAACAGAGTAGAACTACAAAATTCTACTTTTTTTTGACTTATTATTTCTATGACTATTTTTTTGATTGTTTTGCCTATAGTAAGACTATAACACTTAATCTTGAAACTAATTTTATAACAACGTTATATTATCAAGCACTATGTTAGGCAAACGATTTTTATAATATAAGTCTTTCATAACAATCTTACTTTAAATTCACTATTTTATCCTGTTTAACAGCTCCAATTAGTTGATTATCCCTCTTTTCTTTGTTACAATAACAATGGAGTGTGATAATATGAAAACGGTATTAATTACAGGTTCATCTTCTGAAATAGGACAACATACAGCAAAAAAGTTTGCAAGTAACCACTATAATATTATCCTAACTTATTATCAAAACAAAGAATCAGCAGAACAAATAGCAAAAGAATTAGAAAAAGATTATAAAGTTAGCTGTTATGCTTTTTATTGCGACTTACACGAAGAGTCCTCTATAATAAAGTTATTAGAAAATATAAAACAGAAACATCTTACCATTGATTGCCTAGTCAATAATGCTGCCATTTGCTATGAAGATCTCTATCCGGAAAAAAATAAAGAAAAGTTTATGGATACTTTGGAAGTAAATGTAGTAGGAACTTTCCTAGTAAGTAAAATAATAGGAGAAGAAATGTATCAAAGCCAAAAAGGGACAATCATTAATGTAGCATCCACGAATGGTCTAAACCAATATTATCCAATGACCATCGATTATGATGCCTCAAAAGCAGCCATCCTTTCCCTAACAAATAACCTCTCTCTTGCCTATAGTCCTTATCTAAGAGTAAACGCTGTTGCTCCAGGTTTTATTGCAACAAAAAAAGAAGTAGAGGGTATAGATAACGACTTTCTAGAATTAGAACAAGAAAAAATATTTTTAAAACGATTAGGAAAACCAGAAGAAGTAGCACAAGCAATATATTTTTTAGCAAGTGATGAAGCTACATATATCAATAATATAGTGATAAAAGTAGATGGAGGTGTCCGATAGTGAAAAAAATAGAAAAACTCATAAATGAAGAAGAACATGCTTTAGCAGAAAAATTTTTAGAAATAGAACAAATAGAATTAGAAAATAGTAAGAAAATTTTAAATGCCTTTCATAAATATCAAGTATCAGAAAGTGATTTTGCCGAAACAACAGGTTATGGCTATAACGACATAGGCCGAGATAAAATAGAAAAAATATTTGCTGAAATCCTAGGAGCAGAAAGTGCCCTTGTTCGTAGTCAGTTTATATCAGGAAGTCATGCACTAACTGTATGTTTATTCGCTCTTCTTAGACCAAATGATATCCTACTAAGTATTACAGGAAAACCCTATGATACACTAGATGAAGTAATTGGAATCAAAGAAAACCCTTCTTCCTTAGCATCATACAATATCAAATATCATCAAATTGAATTAGTAGAAGATGATTTTGATACAAAAAAAATATTAGACTTTATCAAAGAAAATAAAGTAAAAGTAATAGAGATTCAAAGATCAAAAGGATACTCAACAAGAAAAAGTATCAGTAATGAAAAACTAGAAAAAGTAATCAAAGAAATTAAAAAGATAGATGAAAGTATTATAATAATGGTAGATAACTGCTACTGTGAACTAGTAGATACACGCTCCCCTATAGAAGTAGGAGCAGATATTATAGTAGGCTCTCTCATCAAAAACCTAGGAGGTGGCATTGCCCCAAATGGTGCCTATATTGCAGGATCTGATGAGTTGGTATCTTTGTGTGCAGAACGCTTAACACTGCCAGGAGAAGGAAGAGAAGTTGGACCAACCCTTGGAATCAATAAACAAATACTCCAAGGACTCTTCCTAGCTCCCTCAGTAGTAGCAAGTGCTCTAAAAGTAGCAGTATTAACGTCTAAAGTAATGAACACGCTAGGCTATCAAGTAGAACCTACAGCAGAAGAAAAACGAGTAGATATTGTCCAAAATATCATCTTTCACGACAAAGAAAAATTAATAAATTTTACAAGGGGTATTCAAAATTCCTCTCCTATTGACTCAAATGCTAGGGTAGATGCATGGAGTATGCCAGGCTATAGTGATAAAGTAATTATGGCTTCAGGCAGTTTCGTTCAAGGTTCCTCTATCGAACTATCTTGCGATGGACCAATAAGAGAACCATACATTGCCTACATGCAAGGCTCTCTTACCTATCCATATGGTAAACTAGCATTAATAAAGGCCATAGAAAGTCTGGAAGAGGAGAAGTAGTATGAAAATACCAAGTGAGTGGACAAAAGAGTCCTATAAAGTATTTCTAAGAGAATTATGCATGTTAGAAGATACTAGCTATAAAGACTTTAACTTTAAATTAATATCAACAAATTACGGAAAAATAGGAATTCGCATGCCAATATTAAAAGATATTGCTAAAAAAATAGCAAAAAAAAATCCTATCTCTTTCCTAGAAATAGTAGAAGATACTTATTATGAAGAAGTCATGTTAGAAGGACTTGTCATTACGAGTATCAAAGAGTTAGATACTTTCTTTTACTACTTTAATATCTATATGACCAAAATAGATAATTGGGCACTTTGCGACTATATAGTTGCAAATATGAAAATAGTAAAAGAAAATAAAAAATTCTTCTACAAAAAAATAAAAAAACTTTTAAAAAGTAGAGAAGAATATAAGGTAAGAGTAGGAATTGTATTACTTCTAAATTACTATATAGAAGAATACTATATCGCTAAAATCTTTAAACTATGTAATAATATCAAAGTAAATACTTATTATGTAAATATGGCCCTCGCTTGGTTAATCTGTGAATGTTTTATAAAACAAAAAACAAAAACATACACATTTTTAAAACGAAATAAATTAAACAGTTTTACTCAAAATAAAGCAATTAGCAAAATTAGAGAATCAGATCACATCACAAAAAACGATAAAATGAAGGTTTTAGACTTTAAACGAAAGTAAAAAGTATTATAAGGAGAATAGCATGAAAGAGTATATAGTAGAAAGAAATAGCTATTTATTAGAATATTTATATGAAATATTACCACTTCCCAAAAAGAAAATAAAACAGTACTTAACTCATGGTAGTATTTATGTAGAAAGCACCAGAACAACAAAGTTTGACTATCCATTAGAAAAAGGAATGCACATTATAATAAAAGAAAAAAAAATATCCAACTTACCATTTAAAATACTCTATGAGGATGATTATATAATTGTAGTAGATAAACCAAGTGGATTATTGACAGTTGCCACTACAAAAGAAAAAGAAAATACTTTATATCACATGGTTCATAATTATTTAAACAAACAAAGAAAAGGAAGCAAAGTATTTATCATCCATAGATTAGATAAAGATACAAGTGGAGTTGTAATATTAGCAAAAGATGAAAAAACGAAAATAAAATTTCAAGAACACTGGGATGAATATGTAAAAATAAGAGAATATAAAGCAATCGTAGAAAAGACTCCTAAGAAACAAGAAGATCGTCTAGTAAACTATTTAAAAGAGACGAAAACAAATTTAGTTTATGTTGCGAAAGAAGGAAAAAAAGCCATTACCTCCTATAAGGTAGAAAAAAGTAAAAATGGACTGAGCAAGTTAAAAATATTTATAGAAACAGGTAGAAAAAACCAAATCCGTGTTCAACTCGCCCATATAGGAAACCCTATATTAGGAGATAAAAAATATCAAAAAAAAACAAATGGAAAACGTTTATATTTGCATGCAACTAGATTAAAAGTATTTCATCCAATGAAAAAAGAAATAATGACTTTTATAAGCAAAGAACCAAAAGAGTTTGAGAAAGCGATGCAATGAAATGAAAAAAATATGGATAATAATATTGGCAGCATTTTTACCTATCACAGCAAAATCAAAAGAAATCATCACTTACCAAGTGAAAAAGGAACTATTTGGTACATACTATGAAAAAGCAGAAGAACAACTAAAAAATATGTCATTAGAAGAAAAAGTGGGCCAGCTCTTTCTAGCAAGAATGAATGATGAGAGAGAAGAAGAGATTAAGAGTATTCATCCTGGAGGATACGTTCTATTTGCGAAAGACTTTGAAAATAAAACAAAAGAAATGGTAAAAGAAGAAATAACAAAGTACCAAGAGCAAAGCAAGATTCCTCTTATTCTAGCAGTAGATGAAGAAGGGGGAACAGTAACAAGAGTAAGCCGCTATAAAAACTTTCGTAGTAGTAAATTCCCTTCGAATAGAGAATTGTATCAAGAAGGAGGATTTGAAAAAATAGAACAAATAGAAACTGAGAAAATAGCACTTTTAAAAGAACTAGGACTTAATCTAAACTTAGCCCCTGTCGCTGATATTTCTACAAATATAAATGATTATATGTATAAAAGAAGTCTAGGTCAAGATAAAATAGTTACAAGTGAATTTATTCAAAGAGTGGTAAAACTAGATAATGATAAAAACTTTGCTTCTTGCTTAAAACACTTTCCAGGCTATGGAAATAATGTAGATACACATACAGGAATCGCGATAGATAATAGAGCTTATGCTTCTTTCACAGAAAACGATTACCTACCATTTCAAGCAGGAATCAAAGAAGGTGTTCCAGCCATATTAGTTTCCCACAACATAATAACAGCGTTAGATGAGACGATGCCTTCTTCTCTTTCAAAAACAGTACACAAAGAATTAAGAGAAAAACTAGAGTTTACAGGACTCATCATAACTGATGATCTAATAATGGATGCCATAAAGAAGTATAAAGGTGAAGAAAATAGTGCAGTACTCGCAGTACTTGCTCTAAACGATTTAATTATCACATCTAATTTAAAAGAAGATTATGAGGCTGTATTAAATGCAGTAAAAAATGAAAAAATAGATATAGAAACAATAGATATTGCAGTAAGAAGAATTATAGCATTCAAATATCAATATCACATCATATAAAAGGAGAAAAAGAAGTATGAAAAAAGTAGTTATATTATTAGTAATCAGTATACTCCTAGTAACAGGATGTACTAAAAAACAATTAAAAATAACAAAAGATGAACAGAAGTTTAAAGAAGAATATGAAAGCATCAATGGTCAAAAACAAAATGATAAAGAGATAATGGAATTAAACGTTCCAGAAGAAAATAAAATATCTTATATAGATAGTAGTGAAGTACTAGATATCATAAAAAATAAAACAGGCGTCATCTATTTTGGATTTCCCAAATGTCCATGGTGTCGTAATTTAGTACCAGTATTAATAGATGCAGCAAAAGAAGTAGAACTAGATAAAATTTATTACGCTAATTTACTAGAAGAGAGAAATACAAAGACTAAAAATGAAGATGGAGAAATTATAGAGGAAAAAAAAGGTAGTGATAATTACTATAAACTCTTAGAACTATTAGATGATAAATTAGGCACATATGAAGGACTAGATTCCGAAGAAGAAAAACGTCTTTATTTCCCAACAGTATTATTTGTAAAAAACGGACATGTAGAAGATATTCATATTGGAACATTAGATTCACAAAAAGATCCTTATAAAAAGTTAACAGAAAAACAGGAGAAAGAATTAAAAAGTATATTAGCAAAGGCAATGAAGAAAACGCAAAGTCTAACTTGTGATACGGATAAAACATGTTAAAGTATCAAGAAATAGAACATAGTATTATTACAAAATATCGTAAAAATATATGGAGACCCTTTATGAAGGGAATAAGAGAGTACGAGTTAGTAGAGGAAAATGATAAAATTGCCGTTTGTATTTCTGGAGGCAAAGACTCTATGCTATTAGCCAAATGTATGCAGGAGTTAAAACATCATGGAAAAGTAAAGTTTGATCTAGAATTTATTGTCATGAATCCAGGCTATAAAGAAGAAGTAGAAGAAAAGATTATAGAAAATGCGAAAATTCTAAATATTCCTATTCATATCTTTCAAACTGATGTTTTTGCTGTAAGTGAAAAATTAAACAAAGATTCTCCATGTTATATGTGTGCTAGAATGAGAAGAGGGTGTCTTTATAATAAAGCAAAAGAGTTAGGTTGTAATAAAATTGCCTTAGGACATCACTTTGATGATGTAATAGAAACAATTATGTTAAGTATTCTCTATGGAGGAGAATATAAAAGTATGCCCCCTAAACTTCATAGTAAAAACTTTGCTGATATGGAGTTAATACGTCCTCTATATTTTGTAAGAGAAAAAGATGTTATTGCTTTTTCCAAATATCATCAGTTAACATTTATAAATTGTGCTTGTAAATTTACAAAAAAACTAGAACAAGAAGAAAATAAATCAAAACGCTTACAAGTAAAAAAATTAATAAGCAATTTACAAGAGGAAAATCCATTAATTGCCTATAATATCTTTGCATCAAGTGAGAATGTATCGCTAGATACGATATTAGGTTATAAATCAAAAGATAAAAAACATAAATTCATAGAAGAGTATCAAAAGAAAATAAAATGAGAATGCCTGGTCGCAAACTAAGCATTCTTTTTAATTATCGAAATTTCGACAATATCTTTCTCAAATTTAAAGTAAAATAGTACTCATAATTACTTTATGATAGTATCCTAATTTCTCTTTTTGTATTCATAGTTATTCATTCTTAGACTAAAATAATGACTATTTTTTCTAAATGCTATATTTTGTCTGCTTATGTAATATACTACAAATTCTTGACAAATATTTTGACTATAAATAAGGCATATTCTTTATAAATATTTTCCCATTTGTAAACTTTTTATAATCGTACCATTGAAAAAATATAAAATTCAATATATAATAATAGTAAATAAAGATAGAAAGTACTATATTTCAATATCATAAAGTAATTACCTTTATGATGAAAAATAAGATGATGATGAGGTGAAGAATCCATGCTTAGAAAGGATAAAAATAAAAGTGTTTCTCTTTTTAGTTTAACTGTTTTATGTGGTTTATTCTTACTAGTAATAAGCGGAGTTAGTTATGCCTTTTTATCACAAGTATTAAAAGGAACAAAACAAAATGAAGTAGTGGCAGGAACTCTTGCTATCGAATATAAAGATAAAAAGACGATTTCCTTAGATAATATTTATCCGATGAGTGATGAAAGAGGTATGATGTTAGATTCCTACCAGTTTAGTGTGGAAAATACAGGAGATGTAAAAGCCTTGTATGATATTTCTCTAGAAGAAGATCAAAGTACCATGAATCACTCTTTCCTAAAATATTCTCTAAAAAGAAATAATGAAGAGTGGAGTGAACCAAAAGTATTAGATAGTTTGAAATTAAGAGAGCAAATAGAACTAGAAGTAGGAAGTAAAGATAGTTACGAACTTAAAATGTGGATGGATGAGAAAGTGGGAAATGAAGGGCAGAATAAAGTCTTCAAAGCAAGAGTGGTAATCTCTAGTGTTCAAAGTAATGCTTCTTCTAAAGATGTAACCCCACCAGTCATCAAGTTAAAGGGAAGTTTATCAGAAAGTGTGGAACAAAATAAAGAATATGTAGATGCTGGAGTAGAAAGTATCGTTGATGATAAAGATACTTTAAATAAAGAAGATGTAACAGTAACTTATGAATACTATGATGGAGAAAATACCAAAGAAGTGGAAAGTATAGATACATCCAAACTAGGAGTATACTATATTACTTATACCATTTCTGATAAAAGTGGAAATATAGGAAAGATTATTCGAAGTGTCAATATCTATAAGAAGAATACAATCCCACCAGTGATTAGATTAAATGGTAATAACTTAATAGCCATAAAAAGAGGAGAAGCATATTCAGAACTTGGAGCCAGTGCCAGTAGTGGAGAAGCTAATCTAACTAATAGAGTAGTAACAGTTGGAAAAGTAAATACAAATAAGTCTGGAAGTTATGAGATTAAGTATTTAATCACGGATAATGATGGAAATACAGCAAGTATCGTAAGAATAGTTAATGTCATTCATATTACGAGTGATGTAAAGACAGATATCAAACTAGATTTACCCAATAAACCAACAGACAAAGTCAAACTAGAAGGAGAAAACCTAGGAGATATTACTTATACTAGTAGTGATCCTGATATTGTAACAGTAGATGAGAATGGAAATGTAGAAGGTAAAAATCCTGGAACGGCCACAATAACCATAACTACTAGCACAGGACATAAAGAAACGATCATAATCACGGTAACCAAAACAGTAAATATCACCTATGAAAAAAGTACAGGAATTAGTAGTATTGGTAAAACAAGTGATACATGTGAAATTACAGAAAAGAATGGAAGTTGTCATGTTACTTTACCAACCATAGAAGGTGCAAAAGGATATACAGTTAGTGGTTGGTATGAAGGAGAAACAAAAGTTGGAAATGCAAATGATTCTGTTACAGTAACAAGTAATAAAACCTATACAGCAAAGGCTAATGCTAAAACCTATACAATCATTTATCATAGTAATGGTGGAAGTGGAGAGATGAGCTCTCAAACTGTAAAAGCAGGCGAGAGTGTTAGTATTAAAACAAATAGCTTTACAAAAGAAGGATATACATTTGCAGGATGGACTACAAATAGTAATGGAAGTGATGATGGACATAACTGGACTAGTTTTAATGGAACATGGAACTTTGATAATGGTGATAAAGGAATCACAGAAAACAAATTGAATCTATATGCCAGATGGAATATCAATCAATATAATGTTACTTATGACTATGCAACAAATGGAGGAAATAGTGCGACAAAGACGAGTGCCAAAGTAAACTATAATAGTGCCATCGACTTAACACCAACTGCCTCAAAAAGTGGATGGACCTTTGTAGGATGGAATACCAATAAAGATGCTCATGAAGCTTTGAAAAGTCTAAATATGGGAACTAGTAATGTTACTCTATATGCAATATTTAGGAAAGAGGCTATTACAAGAACAGTAACTTATGAAAAAGGAACAGGAGTAAGTGCAATCGGAAAAACAAGTGATTCTTGTACAATACCAGCAGTCTATAATAATGCTACCCAAGGGACAAGTTGTACTGTTACATTACCATCTATTACAGCAAGTAAAGGATATACAGTGGATGGATGGTATCAAAATACAACCAAAAGAGCAGTAGGAGCAAGTATTAGTTTAAGTGGTGATGTTTCCTATGAAGCAAGAGCAATTGCTAATACCTATACCATTAGTTATAACGCAAATGGTGGAAGTGGAAGTATGACAAATACTACAGCCACAACAGGAAAAAACGTATCTATATCAGGTAATTCATTCACAAAAGAAGGATATAGTTTTGCAGGATGGACTACAAGAAGTAATGGAGAAGATGATGGATATAACTGGACAAACTGGAGTGGAACATGGAATTATGATAACGGACAATATGGAATTTCAAGCAATAAATTAACTCTATATGCTAGATGGAGTATTAATCAATATAGTGTAACCTATAACTATTCCACCAATGGAGGAAGTAGTGCTACTAAAACTAGTGCCAAAGTAAACTATAATAGTGCCATAGACTTAACACCAAGTGCTACAAAGAGTGGATGGACCTTTGTAGGATGGAATACCAATAAAGATGCCACCGGTGCCTTAAGTAGTCTTACCATGAAAACAAGTAATGTTACTCTATATGCTATTTTTAGGAAAGAAGCAAAAACAATAACAATAACGTTCAATAAAAATGGAGCAAGTACACAAACTAATGATAAGAATACAGCAGTTGGAGATGCTACAGTTACTAGAAGTTGTACAATACCAACAGTCTATAATAATGCAACACAAGCAAGTAGTTGCAATGTATCAAGTCCAACTATTGGAGCAAGTACGAATACACCAAATATTATTGGTTATAGTACTAGTGCCTCAGATCACTCTAACACTTGGCCACATAACACAGCAAAAGCAGTCAGTAGCAATGCAACCTATTATGCTCAAACAAAAAAGGATGCTGTCACTAGAACTGTGACTTATGTAAAGCAAGGAACAGGAGTAACAGCCATAGGAAAAACAAGTGACTCATGTACAATAGGAACAACTTATAATGGTACATCACAAGGAACAACGTGTACAGTTACAGCACCATCCATTACAGTAGCTACTAATTATACGGCAAGAGGATGGAGTACTAGTTCTGATGCTATAACGGGGATCTCTGCAGGAGGAACTATTACATTAAGTGGAAACTCCACCTATTATTCTATTAGTTATAAAAATGCAATCACTTATTCAGTAAACTTTAATGCTAACGGAAATACTATAAATGCTACCAGTAAAAGCTGTACTATAGGAGTTGCATATAATAATGATAAGCAAGCAACCAGTTGTAATGTCACAACACCAACAATTACAGCACCTACTGCTACCCCAACCATAGTAGGTTATAACCAAACTTCCACTGCAACATCTTCCCAGGTAGGAAGCAATGCTACTCTTACTGTGAATTCCTCTAATAATGGAAAAACCTATTATGCCATTACTAAAAAAGATGCAGTAACTAGAACCATAAGTTATGTAATAAGTAACGATGAAGAAATTAATTCAAGAGTAGCATTAATTGGTCAAGAAAGGGATTCCTGCACGATAGGTGCAACTTACAATGGTACAGCACAGAGCTCTAGTTGCAATGTCATAACTCCAACTATTACTTCTCCGAATGGATACACCACAAAATATTTTTCAACAACTAAGAATGCAACTTCTGGGATTGCAGAATCAACAACAATACAATTAACCTCAAACAGCTTATATTATGCTATCGCAAGAGATACTACAAAACCAATATGGAGTATTGTAAGTACAAATCCACCAAGTGGAACAGTAGGACCACAAAATACATTAACAATTACATTTAAAGGAACGGATGCCTGAACTGAACCCCAAAAGTTGGACAGTTTATAAATAATTTCTAATTAGAGGATTG
>CAMNSB010000005.1 GCA_946554325.1 uncultured Mycoplasmatota bacterium | reverse complement strand
AAGAGATTAATTATTTGATAATTTATTTGTTATTCATAGTCAAATATTTGTCAGAATAAGAAAGTAATATAAGCTACTTGCTAAAATTCGACAGATAGATAATAGTAGTCAAGTATTTAGTCAATGAATATGAAAAGTAAATACATACTAGTAAATATTCTTAAAATTCATAAAGTATCTTCCTTTATGAATCACATTTTATCTAATTTAATACAAAAAGAATGCAGAATTTTTGGTATTCTACATTTTTTTATTTTGGTTTGTATTTATTTTTTCTACTTCTGTAATAAACCAGACTTTTTCTACTGTAGTATTACTATTTTCGATTCTATTTACTCTTAGAATTAAAGAGATTTTATTACTTAATGTATCTAGATTATTTTCACTTAAGTCATCTTCTATAATCTTTATATTACTTAGACGATACTTATTGGCTATTACTCTTCCAATTCTAGTCTCATCAAATACTAATACACCTGGCATTACTACATTTAATGAATTTTCTGCAAACGCATCGAATTCTTCGCTATATTTTACAATTTCTTCGTAAGACTTGATATGGTATCCCTCTTTGATTGCCAACTTCTTAAAATAATCAAAACTATAATATAAGTTTAATAAATCTGTTACAGATAGCGTTTTATCTAATGTTGTTCTAATTTTATCTTTAAAGAATTCTTGATCATATACTTTATAAAGGTCGTATAATTCCTTGGCTTTCTGTACTGATTCCACTTTTAATGCTTTTAAATTATTCTCATTTTTAAAATCAAAGAATAATGGTTTACTTCCAAATATTTTACGATTTAATCGCATTAATTCTTCTTCTTTTTTATTTATCTTCTCTTTGATTTCTCTTAATCCTTTATGCTCTATATTTTTATTTTCTTCTGTTATTAATTTCTGATATTGCTCTTTAAAATTATTTATAATTGGTAAAAACTTAATATAGTTTCTATATTCTTCAATATTACTTTTTAGTTTTTCTAGAGAGGTACAAATATCATTCATATCTTCCTTATTGTGATAATCAATATGATCGGCAATTATGGTTTGAAATGCTGTTTTTCTTACTTTATTCTCTTCAAAGTATTGTTCAATGTCTATTTCTTTTTTCTTTGCTAGTTCTATAATCGTGTTTATATCTTCTTTTTCTGCCTCTATTAACTTGCTATAGACAGATTTTAACTCTTCTATACAAGAGGGATAATCTTTTATATGATGTTTATCCATAATTTCTTTTTGAAGTTTTGCAATATAGCTTGTAAATTTTGCTTTATTACTTGCAATTAGTTTTCGAAAATTTAATTCGATATGTGCAATAATTTCAGGATTTAAAAAATATATTTGTTCAAATACTTCTGATACTTTACTATAATTTTCTGACTTTTTATAATATACATCTAAGAATGATTTCATATATTCATGAACATAATAAGTATAATTAAAATCATCACTTTGTAAGAGAACTCCTGCCATTTCAAATTTTTGTAAGAAGCCATTAATAATTGTATTTAGTGAACTGAAATTGAAAGCATAGTAGTTATTAATTTGAAATAGTAATACATCAAAGCCCATTTTCTCAAAATAAGTATTATATGGGTTTAGTAGGAATTTTATTTGTTCCAATTCCTTCATTTTTTGTTTTAATACTTCGATATTTGGATCTTTTTCTTTGATGTTTAATGCTTTTGCTTTTGCCTTTAAGTAGTTATAAATATTTGTTTTATAATTTTCATATTTTTGTTCTGTACTTTCTAGTTGTTCATATAGTTTTTTTCGATTTGTCTTAGTCTTAGTAGGTGCAGTGGAAAATAGTGTTTTTTTTGCCTCAATATCTTTTATTATAAAATCTAAAAAATTATCCATTTACTTGTTCCTCATTCTTTAATTTTGTTTTTTCATCTTGTATATATTTTATAAAGTCTTCTATATTTTGATATACTTCGATTAATTCTTTTAAATTGAGTGCTGACAAATCAAATTCCACTTTTTTTTCTATTTTTTTCATTTTATCACCTTTTTACCTTTTTATTCCTAAAACTAATTAATTGTATCCTGCTGTATCTTTCACGAAATTAATTGATATCGATATTTCTGCACCTATGGAGTCTGTTTCTAGACTATCAATATCTTGTCCTTCTACCCAAACATATACTCTTGCTTTGGTAATTCCATCTGGTATTTCAAATAGGGTTTCTCCTAATGCCCCATCTTTTCTTGTGTTTTGGAGAGCAAAGTATGAGGAGTCTATATTTGCTGTTCCAGAGACTGTATTATTTACATAGATTGGTCCACCATCACGAATAGAAGCATAGGTTGGAAAACTTTCTCCATTTACTAGATTAACTCCATACTTTTTAGCTCGCTCTATTGAAAGATCTGTATGAGCATTGCTATTTGGTTCATAAATGATGGATCTACAATTATTACTGCAACCAATATTTTGAATTTCATTGACACTGGCATCATGACTTACAGATCCTACTTTTACAAATCCTAGCCTAATAGAGTTTAATAAGCCTCTCATCTCTTCCGTTGCTCCTTCTTCCATTGTCACTTCTGTTCCTGTATCTAAATACAAATTATCACTGATAGGAGAGCCTGTTTCGTTTTTAAAAAACAAGTCAAATGCAATATATCGACTAAACTCTCTACTTTCATTTTCATTAATTAAACTAGTTCTAATATAACCATTTGTTTTATTTTTATTTCTGTATCTTACTCCTCCATCTGTTTCAAACATTGCAAATGTTGAGGTATTAGGATTTGTGATTCCTGTTGTGGATACTGGTGAGAGACCAGTGGATGCCCATTGATTTTTATGATCTGGGTATCTATTTTTTAAGTTTCTTATTAGCTCATCTCTTGATATTTCAACAAAAGTGTCAAAATTGATCCCATCAAATGATATTGATAGTCCTCCATTTTTGGTTACAATCATATTAAATGTTTTTACTTTTACATTTAAGTTGGTTGAAAACCATGCATAGGTTGCAAAAATCGAGAGTGTACCAAAAAGTAAAATAATTATAAAGGCTCTTTTCTTTCTTTTTGTACTGTTTTCTTCTTTTGGTTTATGTTTTTTATCTTTCATGGTTACACCACCTTTGGCAGATATAAATAAAGAGTAATTTTATATCACTCTTTATTTACACTCTGCTAACTTCGCTTCATTGTTTTGCTATCCATATTAAGTTCCTGGAGTTGGTTCAGGAGTTTCTGTTTTATCTGTAATATCAGTAGATGGTCCTTCGTAATTAACATCACCTTCTGTAAATCTTTCTTTTGTGAATCCAAAATTGATTGCAACTTGTTTTCCAAGGGAAGCAAAATCATAGTTATCAATGTCTTGTCCTTCAAGCCAGATATATACACGTACTTTTGTGATACTATTTGGTGCTAGTGTCATAAATTCTGGACGATCTACACTTGTTTTCATTTTCATAGTATCTGTAAAGTATGGATATTCTACTAATTTCATATCTGCTTTGGCAGTATCATCTGCTCCTTTATAAGCATCATATGTAGTAGAGTTTTTTTCATAAGTATTGAATGCAGTTCCATCATAAATGTTTACTTTATCTTCAATATTTATTGCTCTACTAATTGCATATGTTGGATATGCTTTTGTAAGTTCAAGTTCTGCACATGCATCTCCATAAGAGTCCTTAGATGTTACTTCTGCACCGTCTGTATTTCTTTGTAGGCATGATGTTTTATACCAATTTAGAGCATTTTGTACATGTTTTGTATCATTAGGCTCCCAGATTTGAGCATTTCTACAAATTCCAGTTACTTCTTTTTCTTTATTATCAGCACATGTCATACTAGTAATTGTTGCAAGTTCTTTGTCATTATCAATTCCAGCATTTACACGACCAATTTGTGCAAATCCAACTCTAATTGAGTTTTCAATTCCTGTTTTGTCAGCATTTTCTTGTCCTTCTCCTGTTGTTAATACTTTTACTCCAGAGTTTGTTGTTAGATAAATTGCTTCTTCGTTTAGTGGATTGTTTTCTGCATAGTATTCTTCACCAGATAAGTTTTTGATGAATAGGTCGAATGATACATATCCTTCTCCTTCTTTTCCTGTTACATATCCACCTTCTGTATCAATGGTATTATTTTTTACTTGACTTGCAAGTAGTCTCATACCACCTGGTGTAGATGTTAAACTTCCTTTTTCAAATAATTTCATAGTTGATGAAGTTTTATCCATGTCCCCTACTGTTGACATTGGAACTAATCCTTTTTCTGCAAAAGTATTTGTGTTTTTTTCATAAGATTCTGCTGTTTTTACGCCTTCTAGGTTATAAGTCCAGCTTTTTCCGTCCATTGATAGGTATAGACCTTCCGTTGTTTTGATATTGATATCAAATTTTGAAAGGTTTACTGTTTTCATACCAATGAACCATGCATAGGTTGATACTGCTAAGACAATTGCACACAATACAACCATTGCAACGAGTTTTTTTACTCTATTTTCATGTTTTTTATTACGTGAATTTGACATAATATTCTCCTTTTTCTATTCATTGTGATGAAGGAGAAAAGTCCCCTTCATTACTTCTTTTATGGTGTTTCTGGCGTTGCAGGTTTATTTGGATGTTTTGCTACTTCTTCAGGTAATTCTGGATCACCTTCATATCCAATATCATCACCATATAATTTTTCTTTTGTGAATCCAAATTCAACAGATATTTTCTTTCCAAGGGAAGCAAAGTCGTAGTTATCGATATCTTGTCCTTCTATCCAAATATATACACGTACTTTTGTAACACTATTTGGTGCAAGTGAGATAAACTCTGGACGAGCTGCCCCTGCAATATTCTTCTCTGTATCAGTGAAATAATCATAAGCATATAGTTTTCCAGCACCTGGTGTTTCTGCAACAGATGCTGTATATCCATTGAAGTCTTCTCCATCATATACATCTACTTTATCTGTATGATTAATTACTCCACCAATTGCATATGTTTTATATGCTGTTCCATTTGCAATTGTTTTACATGCACCAGAATATGAAGCAGCGTCTGTAATGTCTTCTCCTGTTCTTTTCTTGCATGAAGTATTATACCAGTTTATAGCATTTTCTACATGTTTTGTATCATTAGGCTCCCAAATTTGTGCATCACGTTTATCACAGATTGCAGTTACTGCTCCTGTAGAATCACAGGCAATATTTCTAATTACATCTGCTTCTGCATCTGCTTTTACACGACCAATTTGTGCAAATCCAACTCTTACTGAGTTTTCAATACCAGTTTTTTCAGCACCCGCTCCAGTATCTGATACTTTTACTGTAGATTGTGGTGTTAAATAAATTGCTTCTTCATTTAACTTATTATAATCTGCATAGTATTCTTTACCAGACATATTTTTGATAAATAAGTCAAAGGCTACATAACCATTTGCTTCAGTATCTCCCTCGTTTTTAGCACGGCTAGCCATTATTCTATATCCACCTGGACTAGCTGTTAGGCTTCCTTTTTCATATAGGATCATTCTTGACTTTGTGTTATCGATTTTACCAACACTTGACATTGGTATTAATCCATCTCCACCCCAACTATTTGTATTACCTACATATTTTTCAGGGCTATAAGTTGTTTCTGAGATATCTACGGTATCTTTCCATGTTTCACCATCTAGTGATAAGTATAGTGAATCAATAGCAGAAACACTTACGTCAAAACTTGATAAGTTAACGGTTTTCATACCAATAAACCATGCATAAGTTGCAACGGCAAAGATAATTGCACATAGCGCAGAACTTATAATCAGTTTTTTGATACGTTTTTCGTGTTTACTATTTCTTTTTTTCATTTTCCTTACCTCTTTTTTCTTTCAATTTTGTGTGTCCAGAATTAAAATCCATTCTTACTTTGAACTCACCACCTAAAATATTATCTGTACATTCGGGGTCTGAGCCTTCTATCCATAGTGCTATGGTGTATCGATCAATATCACCTGGTTTAAAGTTATCGATATAACTTCTTGCTACTACACTTTCTGATACAAAAGGTGTAGTATTCGGCTCAGCTTCTCCATTTGCTGCTAGAGTTGCATAGGTTGTGGGTTGTCCGTTTCTATAGACTCTAATTCTGATTGCACTATCAACGTTTCTGATCACATCGTCGATAATGACTTCATTCCAATAATCCGACACACTATCACCTGTGTTTTCCACGAAAAAAGTATATGCTAAGTAGTTCTTTCCATTGTGTGATCCTCCATTTTGTTGATCCATATCTTCGGGAAGCCATTTATACGAGATATTGTCAAACATATTTGGGGATGGGGCAAGCAATTCAGAACGATATACTTTGTATTCAGGATCATCATAGATAATCAGTCCCTTATCGAAATAAAGGTTTTTGTCTAACGTTATGCTGAAATTTCCATTATTATAAATAATACCTATGGCAAAATATAGGAGTATTAATAGTAAAAGAATCAAAAGTAAAGTTACGATAATAATTCTTCTAGCTTTCCTCTCACGTCTTACTTTTTGCGTACTTAACTTCACTCTTTTTTCCATCCTAAGTGCCCCTTTTCATTTTACCTGTACTGCTATAAATGCATACACTCCGATATCCTTTACAATACAATTACATTATAGCATACGCTCGACAATTGTCAACAAAAATGTATGGTTAAAAATACAAAAAAATGGCTTATTATGCCACTTTTTTCCTTATATCACTAGGGTGTTTTTTCTTTTTTAATTAAAAAATATTTTTCTAGAAGGCAATCATTTTCTTTCATATCTACTAGTTAAAATTATTATGAGTATATGCTTTTAATCTTTCGATTTTCTGGTATTTCTGAACTTTTATCGATATTTGTTGCTAGTTCAAATTGATTTTTCATTACGTTAAAATAATCCTCTTTATTCGCACTAACTAAAGTGCTTATTTCATCCAATGATTTATCCATAAAGAGTTTGGGAGATAATGGGGCTAGTTCTTCTTGAACGAGTCCTTTTCTAATATTGATTTTTGTATCAAAAGTATTTAATTCAGTCGAAATAATATCTAAAACTATATTTCCTTCTAATCTTTCTTGTAGAGAAAGTAAAATATTTTGGATTTCTTCACTTGATATAGTATTGTCAGATAGATTTGGTAAACTATATTTTTCATCAGCAATTACTTCTTCATAATAATCTTTCACATCATCATGATATCTTTTAGAATGATACATTACTCTTGTTGTATCTTTTCCTTTATATATTTGTAAGGAGTGATGAATCCCTTCTTCTTCTGTTCCTATTTTAAATAGCATAGCAGATTTTAAATCTTTTTCTTTTAATGTAGGATATTCTTCTTCATACATATTAAGTGGAAAGTATTCATATGCAGGAACACTTGTACTTTCAAAGCATACACCGTATAAATAATTGCAATATGCTCTTTTCTCTAATCCATTAATCCCATAAATTACATTATTATTTTTTACATAAGTATATTTGTCTTGAGTATCGTTATATTGGATATAACTTTTTACTCCATAAGTAGCTATTTCTTCCAATATGTCCTTTTTATTGCTCTTTTTAAATATTCTATTGTGTCTTGATCCATTTTTTCTCCTTTTGTTACTTATTTTTTTCTACAAAGTGATAAGCGTCTTTGCACATTTCTTCGATTCCTCTTTCTGCCTTAAAACCTAGTTCTTTATAGGCATAAGTTGGGTCTGCATAACATGCAGCAATATCCCCTGGTCTTCTTTCTACTATTTTATAAGGTACGTCAACGTTGTTTACTCTTTTGAAAGTTTCTACTAATTCTAAGACACTATAGCCCTCCCCTGTTCCTAAGTTATAACAATCTATTTTGGTTTCAGCTAATACTTTTTCAATCGCTTTTTCATGACCTTTTGCAAGATCCATGACATGGATATAGTCTCTTACTCCTGTTCCATCTTTGGTATCATAGTCTGAACCGAAGATACTAAGGATTTCTAGTTCTTTATTTGCTACTTTTACAATATAGGGCATTAAATTGTTAGGAATATCATTTGGGTTTTCTCCAATTAGTCCTGATTCGTGTGCTCCTATTGGGTTAAAGTAGCGAAGGATAGCAATTGACCAGGTAGGATCTGATTTTGCTAGGTCTTTTAAGATTTGTTCTATCATTAATTTGGTTGTGCCATAAGGGTTTGTTGTTGATAGTGGAAAGTCTTCTTTAATCGGTAAAGATTTAGGACTTCCATAGACAGTTGCACTGGATGAAAATACTAGTCTTTTGCAGTTAAATTCATTCATTACTTCTAGTAGACTTAGTGTCGTATCTAAGTTATTTCTATAATATTTTAATGGTAGTTTTACACTTTCGCCTACTGCCTTAAAGGCTGCAAAATGAATAACTACATCTATTTTTTCTTGTTTAAATATCTTTTTTAGTAGTTTTTTATCACATACATCTCCTTCATAGAAAGTTACTTCTTTACTACTAATTTTTTTTATTTTATCAATGACTTCTACTTTGGAATTGGATAAATTATCTATGATTACTACTTCATAGCCTGATTCTAATAATACACAGGCAGTATGACTACCAATAAATCCACATCCTCCTGTTATTAATATTTTTTCTTTCATTTTTCTTGCTCCTTTTCTTTTTCATTTTTTTCTCCAGCATTTATTGCCATTCCTATTACAAAAATATAGGATAGAATATAAACCCACATTAAGAGGATAATTAAGCTAGAAATACTACCATAAAAAATATCATAATTTGCAAATGTTTCTACGTAGAATGAGTATATTTCTGTGGCAATTACCCAAGTGATGGTTGTAAATATTGCTCCATGAGTTGTTGACTTTCCTTTTACTTCTTCATCTGGAGCAATGGTATATAATAGTTTTATATTGACATAGATTAAAAATATGGATATTGGGTATTTTAGTATTTGGTAAATACTTGTTATTAGGTTTACTTCTTCACTTTCGTTTGTATGCGATAGAATTACTTGTAGGATCGTATTTCCATAGACTGGTACTATTAATAGGAATACTACTAATAATACTAAGATAAAGGTCATAAAAATTGCTTTTAATCTTCTTTTTAGTACTTTCTCACATTCTATTTTATATATTTCATTGGATGTGATAATCATAGAATGGCATCCGTTAGATGCTAAGATGAATGCTGATAAAAAGAAGACTATAATGTTAAAGTTTAGTCCTTTTCCAGACACATAAGTTAATAGTGTTTGTGACACATCCCTTGGTAGTGCAAATTTAATTGCCTCTTCTAGTGATGAGACTGATATATTAAATGATGCAGCGATGGTTCCTACTAATGCTATTAAGGGTATTAAAGATAAGACAAAGAAAAAAGCGAGTTGACCAGGTAGTATCCTCATCTCAGGTCTTTTTATAATATGAAATACTTTTTTCAAAAAAGCCCTTACTCGCTCCATTTTTCTCATTCCTTTATTTATAATCTTCTTTATTGGTAATCATTTCTAGTGTTGCTTCATTAATGGCATCGTCTAGTGTCTTAATTTCATCTTCAATAATACTATAACCTACTCCTGCTCCAAATTCATGTGGCAGATTTTTGAATTCTTTTGATAGTTTTTTTGTATAGGTTGCCACTTGTCTATCACTATAGCCTACTAGGTAGATTAAGAATTCATTTCCATCTGTTCTTATTATTTCACTATTTTCTAGTTGTGTGTTTACAAGAATGGATGCTGCCTTGATGATTAATTGGTCTCCTTCTTCATGACCATAATTATCATTTACATATTTTACATTATTCAGATCTACCATCACAATTGCTTGTGGATATACTTTAGATGATTCCCATTCTGGTGTTTTGATATTTAGATAGTTTCTATTCTTTAGAGATGTTAGCATATCTGTATATTTATGACGATCTACTATTTTTACTTTTTTCACTTGTTTTTTCTTTTTGATGATAGCATAGATTAATCCTAATAGAATCATTGGAATAAAGATAATCATTAGAATAATCATATATACTTGTTCTAGGGTTGAGCCTTCTAGAATCGAAGCATTTAAACTTTCTAATCCTGCATTTCGATAGTTATAATAAGAATTGGTATTAATGATATAGTTAAATAAATTATAGAATGCTTTATTATCCTTTTTTACCATGAATTTATAATCATTCATCATCGTATCTGTATACAAAATTGTATATTTAGAAAATTTCTTTTCACGATAATAATTATAAATTTCTCTATCTAATACAATTAGTTTATTATCTGCATTTTTTACCATATCCCTTACATTTTTATAAGTGGTAATATCTGAACGTGAGTTATTTTCAAAATAGTTATATAGTGAGTCGTCTTTTAACATCACTATTTTTTCTCCTTTTAGGCTTTCAAAAGAGTTTATAATATGATTATCTTTTGTTCTTCCTAGTATGACATAGTCTTCAATAAATGTAGAAAGTGTTGCTAGATACTTTTTGTCTGTTAGATTATAATAATCAAAATAAACGTCTACTTCACCTTTTTTTACTGCTTGTTCTAATTCTTTTTTGCTACTATATTTTTTGTACTTAAATTCGATATCTGTAAGTCTTGCTATTCTATCCATGTATTCTCCAGCTATTCCTGTTACTTTCTTATTTACTTTTGCTTCATACGGATAGTTTTCTATATAGCCATATACATAATTTTTAGAAATGAGATCTGCTTTTGTTTTGGCATCTAGTTTATTTTTTTCTAGGTAATAATCTAGATAAGCATCATTATATTCTTCTATATATTTGGTTTGTTTCCATTTTTTAAAATATTTTTTGACAATTTTATTTAGTTTATCATTTTTATTACTTAGTGTTAGAACAACTCGTTTTGTCATTTCTGGAAAGTAGTAGTTAATTGAATATTTATTATTAATGGTTTTATCCAAATACATGATATTTGGGGTAATAATCATATCTACTTCGTCTTTTTCTAATGCATTATATAGCTCATCAATTTTATTATAGGTTTTATATGACAGATTAGTTCCTGACTTTAGATAATAACTAATTTCTGATGAATCTTCTTTAAATACTCCGAAGGTTATATTTTTCATATCTTTGATATGATTTAGTCTCTGATATTCTTTTCCTATTGCAATGTAACTATCTTTAAAGATAAGCAAGTCATTTGCTCCTATATTTTCATCAGCATCTAGCAGGCGAATACGATAGCTTGAGGTTGTGGCAGTACTATCTTTTAGATAGGGAATTTTATTGAATTCTAGCTTGATATTCTTTTCAAAGTCTTTTATAAAATCAAAGAAAACACCATTTCCATTCATTCCATATAATGGATAATCATTGATAATTTCAAAATCTACTGCTGTTTTAGCATTGTCTTGTACCCATTTTTTTTCTGTTACCGTTAGAGTTGTTGTTTTATCTTCTTTATTATAATAGCGATAAACAAAGACGAAAGCAATGATTGCAATTAAAATTGGTATGATGATAATTAGTTTCTTTTTCATAGTTATTCCACCGTTCTATCTTTTGTCCAAGAAAATCCTTCTTTTTTATGATGCTTGTAGCCAATAATTGGGAAATCTTTTGCATCGTTGTTTTTTTGAATAAATACTTGAAAATCGTAATTTTGTTGTTGTTCTTTTGTAAACTCTTGATAAGAAGTGTTTGCTAATTCTTTGGCTTGATCTAGTCCTAGCTCGTCTCCTACAGTTATCATGATATTTACGATTTTACCACTAACGATTGTAGACACTTTACTTACTGTTTCATTTTTTTCTAAGGTATCCTTTAAAGTCGATAGTTCTCCTTTGGTAATTTTTATATCTTTTATTCCATCTAATCTATTCCCATAAATGGCTGTTCTCATATCTGGAAAGAAAGCATTTTTTACCTGCACTAATAACAAAACAAGTATTAAAAAACATCCGATTGCTATTATTGTAAACTTATTTTTCTTTATAAAATCCATTTTATCACATCCCCAGTATCTATATTATACACTATGTTACTTCGTTAATCAATTGTCAAGTTTTCTAACTTTTCTTTCAACATTTGACTAGCAAGTGTTGGGTTCGCACTTCCTTTTGATAATTTCATTACTTGTCCCATTAAGTATTTCAATGCTCTATCATGTCCTGATAGATAATCATTGATACTTTCTTTATTATTTTCTAATACTTCTGAAATGATATTTTCTAGATAGGAATCATCTGTAATATTTACAATATTTTTCTCTTTTATGATGTCTTCTACCGTTTTATCTGTTTCTAGCAAGTATTCTATCATATCTTTTACATTTTTGTTTGTCAGTGTTTTGTCGCTTAATTTTTCTACTAGTTTAATCATTTTCTCTTTTGTTAGCTTAGTTTCTTCTAGTTTTAAAAAATGTTTATTTAAATAGAAGGAGATATCCCCTAATAAAAGGTTTGATACTATAACAAAGTCTATATCTGTTTTTAAAAACTGGTTTAGATAGTCGCTCAAAGAGCGATTTAGTAAGATTTTATCACTATTTATTTTACTAATTCCACGAGTCATATATTCTTTTCTTCTCTCATCTGCTGTTAGTGGTATGGTATTTTTTACGTTTTCAATCATTTCATCTGTTATATATAGATATGGAATATCTGGTTCTGGGAAGTAGCGATAATCGTTTCCTGTTTCTTTGATACGCATTAGAACAGTATCATTTAATTTATCATCAAAACGTCTTGTTTGAGCTGGGAAAGTCTCATTATTTTCTAGTAGTTTCTCTTGACGAATCGACTCTTTTTCTAGACTTAATTTTACGTTACTGATAGAACCAATATTCTTGATTTCTACTTTGGTTCCTAGTGGATCAGACTCATTTTTTCGAAGAGAGATATTGGCATCACACCTCATACTTCCCTCTTCTATTTTACAGTCTGAAATATCTGCATAAAAAAGTATTTCTCTTAGTTTTTCAATGTAGAGTTTGGCTTCTTCTCCTGAAGATATACAAGGCTTTGTGACAATTTCTATTAACGGCACTCCTGCACGATTAAAATCAAGTAAAGTCACATCTTTTCGGTGAGCACTTTTACAAGTGTCTTCTTCGATATGCATCTCTTCAATTTCAATTTTTTTCTTTTCTCCCTCTACTTCTATTTCGACATAACCATCATAACCAATGGGTGTTCTACTTTGCGTGATTTGATAATTTTTAGGGTTATCTGGATAAAAATAGTTTTTGCGATCAAAATGCATCTCTTTTCTAATTTTACAATTCAGAACGATTGCTGCTTTTATCGCTTGGTTTACTACTTCTTCATTTAAGGTAGGGAGTGTTCCAGGATATCCTAGGTCAACTACATTGGTTAGGGTGTTGGCGCCACTGCCATACCCATTTTTTGCAGGGGAAAAAATCTTTGTTTTGGTCTTTAATTCGACGTGAACCTCAATACCAATTGTTTTTATATAATTCGTCATGTTACTCTTCTCCTTTCGGATTTAGGTTTAGATTTAGTTTTTCTTCTAGGTAAGATGCAAGAGAGTACATTTTTGCTTCTTCAAATGGAGCGCCTATGATATGAAGTCCTATTGGCATTTTTTCCTTATCAAACCCTACTGGAATATTTAGACCAGGGAGTCCCGCCATATTGACAGGAATTACTAGAACATCATCCATAAAGCTTTTGGATGGATCATCCATTGGGTCAGTCAAATTATAAGCGGTGGTTGTGGTCGTTGGTCCTAAAATAAAATCATACTCTTTTAATGTATCTAAGAGGGCTTTTCTCATGTCATCACGAATGGATAATGCTTTATTGTAATACTCTTTGGCATTTTCTCCACTTAGCAGGTAGGAACCTACCATAATACGACGTTTTACTTCTTCTCCAAAGCCTTCTTCTCTTGTTCCATAGTACAAATTATCTATACTTTCTGGATTTTCTTTCGCATGTCCATAACGAACTCCATCAAAGCGTGCGAGATTACTACTTGCTTCTCCCATTGCAATAATTTGATATAAGGTTACGGCATTTTCTAGATATGGGATATCTACAAAGTCTATAGTCACTCCTGCACTTTTTAATATCTCTAAGCTTTCTTTTATTTTTTCTTTTATTTCTTCATTTACAATGTCACTCATAAAGTAGTTTGGCACTGCTACTTTCATTCCTTCTATGCTAGCACCAATCAGTCTTGTAAAGTCCTCTTGTTCTTTATGAGAGGAAGTTAAGTCTTTGTCATCGCGTCCTACAATAGCATTTAATAAAAGGGCATTTTCATAAACATTTTTAGTCATTGGTCCTATTTGATCTAGACTGGAAGCAAAGGCCACTAGTCCATAGCGAGAAACTCTTCCATACGTTGGTTTCATTCCAACGATTCCTGTATAGCTTGCAGGTTGTCTAATGCTTCCTCCAGTATCACTTCCTAGTGCAAACGGTACATCACGAAGAGAAACGGTTGCAGCACTTCCTCCGCTAGACCCTCCCGTGATTTTTTCTTTATTCCAAGCGTTTTTTGGGGCACCAAAATAACTTGTTCTACTACTTGAGCCCATAGCAAACTCATCCATATTGGTCTTTCCAATGATAATCATGTGGGATGCTTTTAGTTTTTCTACTACTGTTGCATCGTAAATCGGCATAAAGTTATCTAAGATGTGGGATGCACAAGTTGTTCTTAAATCCTTTGTTATGATATTATCCTTTACGGCAATTGGTAGGCCAAATAATAAATTATCTTCTTCAAAAGGAATATGTTCTAGTTCTTTCGCTTCTTCTAAAGCTTTTTCTTTGTTTAGTGTAATATAAGCATTGTACTCTTTATTTTCCTCTATTCGGGTGAATGCTTCTTCTACTAAGTCTTTGGGACTAATTTCTTTTTTCTTTAATAATTCGTGTAACTCTAGTACACTTTTTTCTAAATATCTACTCATTGATAACCACCGGCACTTCTATATAATTTCCATTATGACGAGGAACATTTTTTAATACTTCCTCTGGGGATAACATCTTTTCTTCCTCGTCGCATCTTAGTTTGCAAACTTCTTCTGTTGGGGTAATTAAAATCTCATCATCATATCCTTTGATATCGTGAATATGTTCTACATCATTTAATAATTTTTTCAGTTCTACTTGATATTTTTCAATATCCTTTTCATCTATTTTAATTTTGGCAAGGGACGCGACATGCATCACTTCTTCTTTCGATAATTTATCTTCCATAATTTTCTCCTTTACTCATTTTTTAATTCTTCTTTATAAATTATATCATCTTTTGGATTAAATGTGGGACAATCTACTAATATTGCGTCAAACTTTCCATAAAATGCATATTTTGTATTCTTGGGAATGACAAGCATTTCTCCTTTTTCTATTTTTATTTTTTCTTCTTCTAGTATAAATGTAGCACTGCCCTCCAATAAATAATAAGTTCTATTTGAAGAAATGTTTTTCATAAAAGGATGTTTGCCATTTAGATGAGTTCTTACCATAGAATAACCTATATCTATCAAATCTTATCACATTCTCTTAAGAAAATTATGCTACATCTTTTTCTTTTGTATTATACCACATAAACAGGTTATTTCTAATAATTTATGTTATTTTTTTATCTCACAAAAAAAACTGTGTTTTTACACAACAGTTACTATATTATTTTTTTACTAAAGAGCTCTTTTCCGAACCCTTCCAAGTTTTATCTGATATAAGTATTGGTTCTAATTTAGGCAAATTCAAAACTGGCTTTGTTCCTATCGTATCTTGATTTTGATTCCTTTTTATATTCTCCTTTTTTTTAATTAATTCCATCTATACAATTTTCATAAATCCATAATTTTAAATCTTTTATATTATTTGTTTCATAGTATTTTATTAGTTTGGTAAAATACTCTCCTATTTTTTCTACTGGAATTGAAATAATCCCTTGCCCATACTTTATCATTTCTTTATTGGTGATTAAGTTTGCTACTTCCTTATTTCCATCTAAAAACATCTGGCTTCTTTGAGTCCAGCAGAATATACTGATACATCTGTCTAAGTCACTTGCAATGGAAAGAATTTCTTTTAACTCACTTTCATAATCGCATTCACTCGGTAGTTTTGGTCTCCAATCTGTTCCAGTAATCCCAACTCCTTTATCTCTAAAATCTCCAAGTTTTTGTCCTTTGCAAACTTCAAAATGAATTTTTTTATGTAATCCAGTGTTAACTCCTCATCTACTTTATTTAAAATATATTCCCAACCATCTTTTAATCCCTTTAATTTTAACATATCATCTATCGAAATATTTTCTGTATTTACATTATTCATAAAAGAATAAGTGTCCGCGAATGTTATAGCAATTCCTTCTAGATTTGCACTTTTGTAAATATTGTCAATCAATTTTCTTTTTGCAAAAAATATATTATCTTCTTTGGTCATATGATATTTATTTTCATTATGTCACCGTTCTTTCTTTTATGTTTTCTATATTATATTATGATTCTTCTACATTCATCCACAAAAGAAAAAATTAAGTATCCACTTCCAATGTTTCGAATCCTTACCTTTATTTATATTTTTTGTTCATTCTATTATCCAACCATCTTTTTGCTTCTTCTCTTTTATTTTCATAACTTTTTACAAATGTTTTGATTACTTGTCTTGGTCTTTTTTGTAAAGTGCTATTAGGAATGGTGAGTCCTTTTTCTACAATATTTTCAAGAGTATCCATTAATTCATATTTAGTAAATGGAGAAGAGAGATGACTGGAGATAATCATTCTCCTTTTTTGTTCATTACCAATTTCTATTTCACTGCTTAAAAGGTATGAAAGTTTAGATAAATATATTTCTATATCTTCTTTTTCAATTGAAATAATTTCTGTCATAAAGGTAGATAAATAGAAAAGTCTTAACCATTCATCATTTAGTCCATACCCTCCTCCATTTACTTTTATATCTACTCTTCTAGGAATATTATCTACTATTCTTTTCATATAATAAACACTATTTTCTTTTATTAGTTGAAAGGCATCTTCTAAAAAATAGAATGAGAAACACTTTATATTTACTCTATTTGCTTCCATACTTTTAAAATTTTCTTTGATTCTTGGTAACTGATACCTATATACATAAAGGGAATTCGTTGCTAAATAATCTCGTTTTTGCATTGGATCATCATTTCTTAAGACTAATTGGTCAATTCTTTTTGTTTTATAATATTGATGATGCTCTCTACTTTCTGAAAAGTATGTATATTTTTCTTTGGAATTATATACGACTGCTTTTTCATTTAGAGAAAATTTTTCATAACTTAGTCCACCTTGAACTCTATAAAAAGTATGAAAAGTTTTGTCTTCTATCATTTTTTCTTTCCACTCTTCTAATATTGTCATTTTTCTTCTCCTGTATTTCTAACTTCTATAACTTTTTGATTTCTTCTTTTGTTAAGCCTGTTGTTTTCACTATGATTTCAAATCCAACATCACTTTCTTTTAATTTTTTTGCAATTTCTATTTTACTTTGCTTCTTGCCTTTTTCTATCCCTTTTTCCATTCCACGTTTTAAGCCCTCTTCTTCAGCAAGTTCTAATTTATACTGTGTTTTTAAATAATCCGTAATCTTTCTATCTTCTTCCTCATCATAAAGTCCTATCATATTAATATCAAATGACATATCTTCAATTTTTTTACCTGCTTCCATTAGTTCACTATCTCCTTTACTAATTTCTTTTATCTCACTAATTTCATCTAGTACTAATATTAACAGTTCTTTTTCTAGTTTGGTGAGAGTATCTCTTTGTTCTCTATTATAATATTTTTTGCATATTTTCGCTAGGTTAATATGATATTTGACATAATCTTCCACTTCTACTATATGATGTTTGGTATCCATAATCCGAAACTCCATAATAAGATCATCATACTTTTTTCCAAAGGGGCAAAATTATCAAAACTAATTTGAATTGGTTTTTTATACTTATAATCTTGTCCTATTTTTATCATTTCACTACCCACTCGTCTTAAGTATGCTTCATTTTTCTCATATAGTCCTTTATAAAACTCGATATTCATCTCTAAATTCAAAACATTATTTTTTACTTTGATAATTACATCACTTCTTTTTCTTTTTTCTAGAATATGACTAATCCCATGTTCTGTGTCTTGAATCTCCATATGTTTTAAAATCATTTCTTTATTTAGTCCTGTAACTTGATATAAAATATCTGCTAAATAATTAGGACATCCTTTCATTACCTCTTTAAACATAGCATCAAAAGTAGCAGGGATTACCTTTCCTTCCTCTTTTAATTTGTCTCTGATCTTGATTAGTTCACTCATACTTTTTTTCAAGTTCTACACCTTCTTTCTTTGCTTTTTGCAAGTTTACTAAAAAGAAAAAGGAAATGCAAATGAGTCTTTTTATAAATTTAGGGTAAAAAAAGACTAGAAAATATCTTTTCGTAAGACTAATTTCTAGTTTTCATAAACATAAATATTGGCAATTTACAAGTTTCATAAGTTTACTATTTTATTTTGCAAAGCAATGAGTCATTTTTAATGTGTTAATGGAATCTTTCTCTTTACTATCTCTTACTGTATAAGCATCTACTGTTCCAATTACTTCAATATTATCTTTCTTCTTTAGTTTTTTATTGTTTTTTTCCATTGAACAAACTACATCTAAACTATATTTCTTATCTTCATCCAAATATCTCAACGTTAATTCTTTTTTCTTCGTATTTATTTTATAAATCTTTCCTTCTACTTTTAGAAATTTTTTCTGATATTTTTCAAAGGACTTCTTAGGATTGTTTCTTAATTCTAATGCTAAATCTAGAGTAGATACAGAAGTTGGTTTAATATTATATTTCATTGTCCAGAATCCAACTTGCCAATCTCTTCTTCCTACTACTTGATGATATTTAATTACCTTATATCCAAGACCATAATATACTTTGGTCCCTCCATCTTTATATACATTAGTACGAATGGCAAAAAATGGTCCTTTTTGATATTTACTTACTAAAATGATATCTACAGATATTAATGTTGCTACTACTAATATAACAATCAAAAGTATATTTAAAATCTTAAATATTTTTTTTTCTTCTTTGGTTTCTAAGTCTATTTCATTAATATTTTCTGTTTCTACATTTTTTAATTTATCTTTTTTCCATGAAAACATTACTATCACCTTTACTTTTCTTTATTATATCAAGGTATTATTTTAATTACAAATTTTTTTTTGCTTTACTATTTATTTTTTAAATTTTGAATTGTCTCACTTGCCTTTTTTACAGTTTCTTCATCTGGGAGCATTACATAGAGATTTTCATTTGGAATGGAATACGTATAGGCACTACTTCCTACTCCATCTAAGTTTAGAGCTTTAATATCCCAACTTGGCATCTCTTCTAGTTGCATTTTGACAAAACTTTTTATTTCGCTTGTCGATACCGATGTTTCAAAAGTATTTTCTAGGCTATTTAGAATCGATGAGTAATTAGTAAGCATGACTTTAGAAGAAGTTATCTTATTAATGATTGCACGAATGACTTCTTCTTGATGTTCTCCTCTTTTTCTATCTCCTTCAGCAAAGACTTTTCGTTCCCTTGAAAATGCTAATGCCTTTTTGCCATCTAAATGATTATAACCTTTTTTGAAATAATACCCTTTATAGGTTTTAAAATCCATATCTGAATAGACATCTACTCCACCAACTTTATCTACTACACTCACTAATGTATCAAAGTTTACTCTAATATAATCGTCAATTTCCATACTTAGTAAATCTTCTATTGTCTCTACTGACATATTTATTCCATAAAGTCCAGCATGGGTTAGTTTGTCTTTTGGTCCATCTATTCCATGAAGAGATACATAATAGTCTCTTGGTATACTAGTTAATAAAATCTCATGTGTTTTAGGATTTACTGTTACTACTATGTTTACATCGCTTCGCGATACTGTATTAATAGGTCCAGAAGTATCAATTCCACTAATGTAGACTGAGAATGGTTCTTTTGTGATATCTACGTTTTTTACTTCTACTTTATTTTTTAGAGGAATTTTTATGGTATGAATTACTTTTGTTTTCTCTTTAAAGTCTTTTGTTTCTTCTAGACGATTTTTATTAAAGTCATTTACTAATATCGCATCTACTTTATTTTGTAATAAGTCATTTCCTAGTGTGGATAGATTATTATATTTCTTTTCTAATACTTGGACTTTATCGTTTAGTTTTTCAAGCACTTGTTCCTTATTATTATCATTTACAAAATAGGTTGCTAAAGTCTTATTATTTAAATCTTTTATTTTTTTATAACTGCTCTTTTTTTTTACTATTACATAGTAATACATTTCTTCCTGTTTGGTTTTACTTAATTTGTGTAGAAAATCATTGGTCTCATATACTTTACTACCTGCAAATAAAAGGACTATATTTATTAGTATTTCTATTAAGATACTTATGAAAAGTGGGATGCTTTTTTTGCCTTTTACAGCGAATAAACAAAATAGAAAACAGATTATAAACAATAGGATACTTAACACTACAAGATATAGAGTTGGTAGAATATCCAGTAATACAAGTAGTATCCAAAATATGAAAGTAATTAGTAGTGTTACACTACATAATATTTTATTGATTCTTTTTAACATAAAACCTTCTCCTTATTTTTTTATTATCATTTTCTTACAATCTTCTAAATCTTTGCGATAAAATATCATACATCCTATTAAATATAAAGTTATTATAATTGTTGAATATATCATACCACTTTTTATAAAATCACGTGCTGTATTTATCGTATTCGTAAAACACCTGTTGCATATTATGATTCCAATCATAGATAGGGTTGCAAATAATAGTATCTTTTTTACAAATTCTAAGATGTTTCGATTTAGAATATGGTCTTTTAAATATACTACATGATATAAAGTTCGATATAATAGTGATAATATTGTTCCTACTGCTACTCCTATAAGACCAAAGTTTCTTACTAAAATGATAGATACTATAATATTTATTATTGCTTCTAAGTAAGCGGCTTTTTTCATGTCTTTAAACTTGTTGGCAGTATATGCAATAGATACATAGGGTTCCCTTAAACAAAAGATCATTTCTGCTAAAATAATTAGAATACCAAATATTGGTTCATTATAGTTAATATCTGTTATATTTCTTGTATAAAGTAGTACAAAATCTGTAATTAGTAAGCCTCCTACTGTAAATATAAAAAAGGTAATAAAGAAAATAATAAATTCATATAGTTCAAATTTTTCATTTAATGCTTTTTTATCTCCTTTTGCATATAAGTGTCCTATACTTGGGTTAATTCCTGCTGAAATAGAAGTGATTACTTTTTTTAGTCCCATTGTTACTAATGAATAGATGGAATATACTGATACAATCTTTAGATTGGTAAAAATAGTTAATATGGCAATATCTGTACTATTATGAATGAAAGCTGCGACATTAATGGCAAGGCCATCCCATCTACTTTTGGTTAGACTATCATCTTCTTTTGCTTCTTTATCTAGCTTATAATGTTTATTAATATAGATGTTATAGATGATTGGTTGTAGTAAGAAGATAATTGCAGAGACTAACTTTAAAAAGTGAATATTTGGAAAAAACTTTGATAATATGTAAAATAGAATAATATTACATATTGTTAATACTGTCTGAGTAAATGAGACAATATATACCTTTTTATCTGCTTGTAATAATAGTCTTAATGCCAGAGAAAAATTGTATTGTACAAATAGTGTTATCGATAAGATAATAGAGAGTGTAAATACATAGGAGAAAGAAAATGAAGTTTTTACAACGAGTGGATAGATAATGGATAAGAAAATCGTGTAAATGATAAAGATGATGGAAATACGATGATAAAAGTTCTTGGTGGTCTTTACAATGGAACTCATTTTATTATGATCGTTTTGTGCTAGTGGTTGATACAGTCTAGCCATCACCACACCTGCTAGACCTCCCTCTAATAAGCTAATATAATTTAGAAATTGATTGAGGGATGATACTAGTCCATTTACCTCAGAAGAAAAGACAGAAAGAATTATTTTGGGAATTATAAATCCACTAATTATTGTGACTAGTTGCAAGAGTACACTTGATACTACATTTCGTAATGGTATATTTTTATTTTTTCTTTTCATCTTTCATTTCTCCAAGCAATAAACTCATGGGTTTTTCTTTTTTCTTCTGGAGGCAATTTCATATAATCTCCGTATAAATTGGTTAGGTATTGATGATAGTTTTTTAGTCCCATCACCTTTAAATCACAAAAATCAAATTCTTTCCACAAAACATCTTTCTTAGGCATTTTCTCTTTTGGTCCATATCCCCATAAAACACCTCCAACATATTCTTCTTCCTCATAAGAATATGTTTTAGAAAGATCATCTAATCTTTTGGAGAGAATACTATATGGAAGTAATACTAAGAATGTCTTTACTATTCCTTTTACTATTCCTTTTATGATATTATTTGTTTTTAATAGGTAGCCATATTTATAAGTTTTCAACATATATAGATTTCTCACATATTTTACTTTTTGATATAATTTTTCTGTTTTCTCTTTTTCTTTTGGTAAGCCATCAATTGGGAAAATGTCAATCCATAAATTCATTTGTTTATTATTGCCCATTCGGTCATTATAAGTCAATATTTTCTCATTTGTTATTTTGATAAATGGGTGATAGCTATTTTTTAACATACTCCCTGTTGCTTTATAACCTGCTACCCTCTGATTCTTCTTTAACAAAGATATCAGTTTTTCATAATCAGGCCTTGGTACAAAGATATCAATATCATCATCCCATGGTATAAAGCCTTGATGTCTTACTGCACCTAATAGGGTTCCACCACACATTGCATAAGGAATATTGTTTTTTGTTAAAAAAGCTATTGTCTCTTTTAATATATTTTTTTCTTCTTGTTGTATTTCTTCTAGCTTTAAGTACTTCATATTGACTCATCTCCTTCCGATGCTCTTTACTATTTCTTATATATTTTTAATAATTCATGAATGGTACTTTCTATTGAATATTCACTATCTTTCATTATTTTTTTCGTATCTATGCGTTTTACACTGGTACTTGCTAGTTTCTTAGCCCAAGTTTTTTCACTTTGCTTAATTGATAAAAACTCAATACATGGGGTTAGTTTAATCTCACTTGAGATACTATCACTAATGAGTGCAGGAATACCATTTGCTTGTACTTCTACTAATGACATTGGTAGTCCCTCATAAATGGATGGAAATAGAAATAGGTCAAAGGCATTTAATAGTTTACTTACATCATTTCGATTTCCAAGCAGCATTACTTTTTCTTGTAACTTATTTTTTTTTACAATCTTTTTTATTTCTTTTTTTAGTGGCCCATCCCCCACTAGCACTAATAAACTATTGGGATTTTCCTTTGCGTACTCTTTATATATCTTTATTAAAAACTGATGATTTTTGGGATAGTCTAATCTTCCTACATGACCAATTACCACTGTCTTATCATCTATTTTCCATTCTTTTCGATACTTTGCTCGTATCTTTTTATCATATTGATAATTTTTCATATCAATTCCATTGGTAATTTTTTTAAAACTGGTATTTCCATAGAGTGCCACTCCTGCTTCTTTACTACAGGCAATCTGATCTGTTGCAAATAGTCTCATCATCATTCTTGAAATAATCCATTTTACCTTTTTTACTTTACTCGTTTCCAGTAGTGCATAAGTAGAATGTGAGTGACAAATTCTTTTCTTAATATGGGCACGATATGCGGCAAGCATCACATAGGCACTATTAAAATGGGTATGACAATGTACTACATCTGGTTTTTCTTCTTTCATCACATTGGTTAACTGTTTGATATGTTCTAGAATCGATATATCATTAGGATTTGATATTCTAATGATTCTACTTCCTAATTTCTTAATTTCTTCTTCATAATCAAACGTTTCCTCATTATATGTTAGAAATATAATTTCATATTTCTCTTTTTCTATATTTCTTAAAATATTCATTAAGAAGGATTCAATCCCTCCTATATTCATTGTATTATTAACATATAATATTTTCATCGTTATTCCTTCTTCCATATCGTCACAATACTATCTGAAATTTTTAAATTTCCGAAGTTTTCATCTTTAAATACTCTATAAAAATAAAGTGTGTAAAGAATTCCTAAAGCACATAAAATGGCGATCATAATCAATTTAATATCTGTTAGTTTATTCTTTTGATAATAATTCATTAAAGGCACAATTCCAATTAACTGAACTCCCATGATAAAACGAATCATAACAAGTGATTTTGGCATCATGAGTAAAGTAGATACTGCTAATAGGATAATAAATCCATTTTCTTTGCTGAGTGGTTTTTTATTTTTGGTCATAAAGATAGTTGCCAGTATTAACAGTAACTTCGTAATTTCAATAATAAAGATTGTTCCACTATAAAATTTTCTCATTCGGTAGTCATTACTAATATAATGGTTATACAAATTGATTACTTTAGTAAATAATTCAAAGTTTATTACACTACTTAAAACACTAATTACATAATAAGATAAACCAAAGATTAAAATACATAATCCTAGTGATCTTACATTTAGTTTATTGTTAAATAGTTTAAATATCAATAAAATGACAACGGGGAAAAACATGGAGTCGTGAATCAGTAGTACTAATCCATAAAGAAAGTAAGATAAGAACTTATTCCCCTTTTTGGTATATTCATTGTAAAATGCAAAGGAGAAGAGAATGATGGCAATATAGTAATAGAGTCCACTAATAAAATATAGAGCATTAAAACCAAAGATATTAAAGATAACTACTAAAATAAAACTTAAATTTGATATCGTTGTCTTTTTCCGATAGTCATACATCATATAAAACATTAATGTATATCCTAGGGAGACGATAAAGAATTGTAATAAGTTGTAATTTTCAGTAAATGAGATGAAGTAACTATATAGAAGAGGTAAAAACTCTAACTCTGTTACTTTGGAATAAGCTAAAAAACGGTCAAATGGTAAATTATGAATATATCTAGCAATAAATTGATGGCGGTATAAATCATAATCATGTGGTGGTATAAAATAGTATGTAATAAACCCAAGTGTCACTCCTATTAAAAGAGAATATAGAATTCCTTTTTTGTTTGAATGAAAAACATAGCATCCCAAGTATACAGGAAGCCCAATGATGGGAAATGCAATAAATAGTAGTAGGCAGATAATTGACATATTCCTCTCTTCCTTTCTTTTATAACTTTATTATTTCTTGATAAATCCTCTCACAGTTATGAAAATCATGATATTTAAAAAATTCATCTACATTTCTATTATCATCATTTTCTATATTTTTTAAGGCACTTATTAACTTATTTTCTGTTGTACATACTGGACCAAAACCCATTTTATCATAATCGAAGAATCCTTGTTGATAATGATCTTTTCTAAATTTTTTTAGGTCAAACTGATAGTAGATCACTGGTTTTTTCATATAAGCAAAATCAAAGAAAACACTAGAGTAATCGGTGATTAAAACACTAGATTCAATGAGTAATTTTTGTACATCATAATCCTTAAAACTGGCCAATATAATTCTCTTAGATGGAGTTTTAAACTGTGATAGATATTTTTGTATTTCATAATGAGGATAAAAAATTAATTCTAAATTCTTTGATTCTAAGTAGGCTAATAATTCTTTTTGATTTAAAAAACTATTCCACTTTTTAAAGTATTCAGAGCTTGTAAAATCATCTGTATAGTTTAACCATTTTCTAAAAGTAGGCATGACCAGAATCTGTCTTTTTTCCTTACTTTTTAGGTTATCATATCTAGCAAAACCTGTATATTTTACTTCTTTTTCTGTATACCCATACTCTTTTAAAATATACTCATATTCTTTATAAGCACCACAGATAAATAAATCTAGTTTGGCAATTTTCTTAGACATAAATGCTAAATAGTTTTGAGTAATACCATGTTGTAACATGATTTTCTTTCCTTTTAGTTTTAACCATCCTAATTTATCTAATCGCCAGAAGATACTCATATCAGGAGAATAGCCCATAATATGTGTACTAATTAATTTAGATGCTGTTAAAAAGTAAATATAATGTTTTCTACTTCCATATTCAACGATATCTTCTTTCTTTATCTTCTTAGCATCACTGGATTTTTTATCTATCACATATTTTATATTAATATCTTGATGATTTTCTTTGATATATCTATAAAAATGATAGGAATTATCTCTTGCATCATTTCCTCTTTCTGAAATTAACCAAATAGAATCATTATTTACTTTTGTTATTTTACAGAAAGCCAAATAGTACATATATTTTAAAAAGCAGAGAAACATTTTAGTTATTTTCTTTATTTTTCTTCTCATAATGCTATTCACCTCTATATATTTTTTCCATATATACCATTGTGTTATCTAATAGATACTCCTTTATTTTTTCTTTACTTGCTTTTTGTAGTTCATCTCTTTTTTCTTTATTATGATATAAAATAGAGATTTTTTCAACAAACTGTTTTTTATCTAGTTGGTCTACAATATAGCCATTGATATTATTTTCAATTAGATCTCTATTTCCTCTACAATCAGTTACAACAGAAGGTACTCCTACATACATTGCCTCCATGATATTAACGGGAAGTCCTTCTTGTTTACTAGTTGAGATAGAGATATCTGATATCTTTAGAAGTTGGGGAATATCTTTTCTAAACCCTAGTAGGAGAACTTGGTTTTCTAATTTTTCTTCTTTTATTAAATGTTCAATCTTTCCATTTAAGCTATCTCTTCCTGGTAATAATAATTTGATGTCTTCCTGTTGGTGTAAAAAGTCTTTCAACGAATGAATTAACCACTCTTGATTTTTTCTTTTAGATAGCTCTGCTGGATAAATCATCACAAAGTCGGTTTCTTCAATTCCTAGTGCCTTTCTTAGATTACTTTTTTGCTGTTTCGTTATTTTGATATCAAACTTCTTGGTACTGATTCCAACACCTGGAACATATTTTATATCCTTACACTTTTTAAATTTTTTCTTTGCAAGGTTATAATCTTCTTTATTGATTAAAATTAAGGTGTCTGTATATTTTGACAAGTACTTTTCAACAGGATAGAATAGTAGCCAATTTAATTTACTAGCACCTTTATAAAAATGAAAACCATGGGCAGTATAAATGACTCTTGTTTTTCTTTTTTTTTGCATTTTTCGTGCTGCTAGTCGTGTTACAACACTCCCCATTGGGGTATGGGTGTGAATAATATTAAAATTTTCCTTTTCAATTATCTTCTTTAACTGCGAAATAGCCCTTAAATTATTTATTTTATAAGGACTTCTTTCAAATGATATGATATGTTTTTGATCACAATACGGAATTATTTCATTGCCATTTGTAGCTACATGAACCTCGTATCCTTGTTCTTTAAAATATTTTAAATATGGCACGTGGAATGCTAATATATGAGAATCCACGGTTGCTGTAAATAGTACTTTTTTCATATCAATACACCCTTTTTATTCTTTTTCTTTATGCTATTACAGAATTGCTATCTGATTCGTAAATTGTTTCTTCAAAATCTCCTGTCATATCTTTCGTAGAAAATAAACAATGTTCTCTTAATGCAACGATTTCTTCATGTACTCCTGCTTTGGAAAGGTCTGCCCCTTCTTTAGATAATACTGTTTTCATTGTCATTCCAATTACTTTTAAATCTTCCATTAAGGAATAATGTTCTACATACTCTATATCATACTCTATTTTTTCAAAAATTGATAGATTATTTCTTCCAGTTGCTTGTGCAAGTCCTGTAATTCCAGGACGAACTTTTAATCTTTTCTTTTGGTAATTAGTAAAATTTTGTGCGTATTCTACAATCCATGGACGTGGTCCTATTAAACTCATATCCCCTTTTATGATATTTATTAGTTGTGGTAATTCATCTAGAGAAGTTTTACGAATAAAGTTTCCCACTTTCGTAATTTTATTTTCTTCTTTAAAGTTTAAAACATTATTATCCTGCGTCATACTTCTAAATTTATATAGCATAAATTCTTCTCCATCTTTACCTGTTCTTATTTGTTTAAATAGGACAGATCCCTTACTTTCTAATTTGATTGCAATTGCAACTAGTATCATTGGAATACTACAAAAAATAAGTAATATAAAACTAACGACAATATCCATTGTCCTTTTAAAGTACTTGTACATATATAAACCCCCTAAATATATACTTTAGATAGAAATTATTTCATTGTTTATTACTTTTTCAAAATTTCCATCTAACAAGTCTTCAACCGTCTTTTTATTCTTTATTAATTTTTCTAATTTTTTATTTGTTTTCTTTAAGTAATATTCATCCGTCTTTCTATGAATATCACTTGCTAGAAATTGAATTTTATTATTTTTTAATAAAATTTTTAATGTTGTTTTTGCTTTTTGTCCGTACTTTCCTAATAGACTTTGATAATTTCCTTGGAGTAATGCTCCCATTTCTAAATACTCTTCTATTTTTTCTGGATTTGTTTGTATATAGTGATATCGTTCTGGATGGGCAATGATAGGAATATAATTGTTGGTTACTAAGTTAAATAAGATTTCTTTTGTATTTTGCAGTTCATTCATTAGTGGAAGTTCTATTAGGATATATCTAGTGCCATTTAATGTGGCTATTTCTCCTTCTTTGATTAGTTTTAAAATTTCCTCATCAATATAGACTTCGTTTCCTAAATATAGGTTTATTTTGATATTGTTTTTTATTATTTCTTCTTTTAATTCTGCTAATTTATTTTGTTTTCCTAGATTATTTTCTGACCAATTTGTATTTTTAATATAGTGTGGTGTTAGCATAATGTCTGTAATTCCCTCTTTTTCGGCTTTTTTTAGTATTTCTAAGCTTTCTTTTTGTTCTTTGCTACCATCATCTATTCCCATTAAAATGTGAGAATGTAGATCTTTCATTTTTATTCACCATAGTATCCATAATAACTATTATGTTTACGTTTTGCTTTATTGGTAATGACTCCTGTGATGGTACTATTTACTTTTTCAAAGCTTTTCTTTACTTCTGCAAGGGATTCTACTTTTGTTTTTCCTTTTGATATTACAATAATGTTTGCATCACTATATTTTGTCATGACTAGTGCATCACTAAGCCCAAGAACTGGTGGACAATCTAGAATAATTACGTCATATCTTGTTTTTAAATCATCTAATAGTTCTTTATTCTTAGGTGATGATAGAAGTTCAATTGGATTTGGTGGCGTTGGTCCATTTGGAATTAAATCTACATTGGCAATACCTGTTTTATTGATATAGTTTTCTAAGGTTGTTATATTTCTTCTATAGTTTAAAATTAAGTTTGTATATCCTGTTGTTGGATATTTTTTTATTCCAAATATTTCTGCTTGACGACCTTTTCTTAAATCACAATCTATAATTAGAACTTTTTTATTTTCTTGAGCATAAGCTCCTGCTAAATTGGAAGAAATTAAGCTTTTTCCATCTCCTGGTTCAGGGGATGATACTAGAATGATTTTAATTTCTTTATCTACACTTGCAAATTGTAAATTTGTTCTTACTGATTTGATTGCTTCACTAAATGATGATTTAGGATTTTTTGTTATTAGCAAATCTACTTTTTTTACTTCTGGATTATAGATTGGTGCCTTTTTTATTTCTGTTACTTGTTGTACTTTTGGTACTGTCGCCTCTACTTGTTGATAAACTAAAGGCTGTACTAGTATTGGTTCTTCTTTTTTTACTGGTTGTGGTACTTGTTGTACTGGTTTTACTTGTTGACTTGGTATTTGGTTATTTACTGGTTGTGGTACTTGTTGTACTGGTTTTACTTGTTGATTTGGTATTTGGTTATTTACTGATTGATATGTCACTGGGCTTTTTGCTTGTTGTTCTACTACTTTCTCCTGCATTTCAACACTTCCCTTTTTTTCTTTTTCTTCTCCGATTACTTCGATTATTTCGATTTCTTCTTGTTTTTTTACAATAGGTTCTACTGGTTTTACAGGCTGTTCAACAGGCTTTACAACTTGCTCCACTGTTTTTACTATTGGTGGTGTTGGTTGTTTCATTATTTCACTTGTTATAGGTTGCTTATCCTTTACTACTGTGGTTACTTCTTTTTTCTTGTTTTTGTATTTATTTTTATTTTTTCGACCCATGTTTATCACCTACCTTAGGAACTACGCCTAACACTGTTAGATCTAATTTTTCTTCTACTGTTTTTACATCTTTGATTGAAGTATCGAAATAGAATATTACAAAAATAATTCCCATTCCGATTAGCATTCCTACAATACTATAAATTGCATTTTGTTTTATAATGCTAATATTATATGGACTAGTTGCTAATGTCGCTTCATCTACTACTGAGATATTTTGAATTCTATAAATACTTCTGATTTCTTTTGAAAATACATCTGCTAATTCATTCGCAATATCTCTTGCTTCTTCATTTGATTCACGACTTACATCTACTTTAATAATTTGTGTATCTGTTACTGAATATACACTAATAGAACGTGATAAGTTTTCAACACTTTCATCTAGTTCTAGATTTTCTGCCACTTGTGATAGGACATTTCTACTTTTGATAATTTCACTATATGTCGTTACTAAGTTGTTATTTAGTGTAATATCACTTTGTGTAATACTTGCAGCACTTCTTTCTTCATTTACTAATACTAATGATGTTGTACTTTTATAAAGTGGTGTTTGGAAACAGAATAGATAAATGTTTCCTACTAATATACAGATAATCATTGCAGCAATTGCAATATAACTTTTCGACATAAAATAATGCCATAACTCCTTTAAATTGATTTCTTCCATCAATTTCATCCCCCTTTTTGTTTTTACATATTATATCACATTTTTTCAAAATGTCAAGAAATTTTGTTCGATGATGTTTCCTTTTGCAGATAAAGTTAGAGGTGGAAAGCTTAAATATGAGTCCTATATTGTTGATAAAAAGACGTTTTTGGAAGAGTGTAAAAATGCTGGTTTACAAGGAAAAGGAAGGGTTTTTGAGTGATTTTTGTTAACTATCTGGAAATATTTCTTTTATTATTAGTCATATATTCGTCAAGAAGAAATGCTTGTACTTTTACCCTGACAAAATAAGACTTACTTATAATCATAGTCAAAAAAATAGTCATAGAAAAGAAAAGAATATGAGTAAAAGAAAAAATCTATTCTTTTCATAAAGTAGCATCCTTTATGAGTATCATTTTAACGAATATAGAAAGAAAACTATGTCGAAATATATAAAAAGAAAAGGACTCAGTGAAATGTTTTATCTCTACTTAGTCCTTTTTTATTTTCCTTTTAATTGTTCTAAGAAATCATCCTCTGTCCAAATGGTAATTCCTAATTCCTTTGCTTTTTCATATTTACTTCCAGGACTTTCTCCTGTGATTACTACCGATGTTTTACTTGACACCGTTCCTGTTGTTTTTCCACCTAGTTGTTCTATTTTTTCTTTTGCTTCTTCTCTTGAAAATTTTGTTAGTGTTCCTGTTAAAACGAAAGTCTTGCCAGCAAAAGATTCATCCATTGTCATCTTTTTCCCTAAATATGTCATATTTAGACCAAATTCTTTTAATTTGCTTATTAATTCTTTGTTTTCCTCTTCTTCAAAGAAAGAGACAATACTTTTGGCAATAATTTTTCCTACATCTGGTATTAACTGTAGATTTTCCTCAGAATCTTCCATTAATTTGTCTAATGTTCCATAATAAGTGGCTAAAACTTTAGCCGTTTTGCTTCCAACATTACTAATTCCTAGACCAAAAATTAGCTTTTCTAATGAGTTTTCTTTGCTTTTTTCAATAGAATCTAGTAATTTTTGAATTGATTTTTCTCCATATCCCTCTAATTCAATTAAATCTTCTTTATGATTTTTTAAAAGATAGATATCAGATATTGTTTTTACGAATTTAAAATTGTATAAGTCTTCCATGATTCCTTCACCAAGGCCATCTATATTCATAGCAGGGCGAGAGGCAAAATGGATTAGTTTTTCTACATTTCTTGCGGGGCAATGGTTATTTAAGCAATAATAGTCTGCTTGATCTTCTTTTTTTACTAGTAGACTATTACACATAGGACAGTTTTTTATCATCTCGAAGGGACGTTCTTTTCCTGTTCGTCTTTCTTTTTTTACTTCCACTACTTCAGGGATAACATCTCCTGCTTTTCTAATAGAAACAATGTCTCCAATTTGTAAATCTTTTGTTTTTACGTATTCTTCATTATGAAGTGTTGCACGTGATATGGTAGAGCCCATTACAATTACTGGATCTAATACAGCATTAGGCGTAATTTGACCCGTTCTTCCTACTGTAAAGATAATGTCGTTTAGTTTTGTTAAGACTTCTTCTGCTGGAAATTTATATGCTGTTGCCCATTTAGGATATTTTGCCGTAAATCCTAAGTTTTGCTGATCTTTAATCTTATTGACTTTGATTACGACACCATCTATATCATAAGCTAGGTCTTTTCTAATACTTCCTTTTTCCTCAATAAACTCTAATACTTCTTTAATATTTTTCACTTTTCTATTATTGGGATTTGTTTTAAAACCTAATTTTTTCATGTAATCAAGAGATTCTTGGTGTGTTGAAAGTCCATACTCTAGAGGATTTGGTAAATGATAAATAAAGGCATCTAATTTTCTACTTGCTGCTACTTTAGAGTCTAGCTGCCGCATAGATCCTGCTGCTGCATTACGACAGTTTTGTAATAGTGGTTTCCCATTTTTTTTTCGTTCTTCATTTAGTTTTTCTAGTGATTTTTTGGGCATGTAGATTTCTCCACGAACTTCAATATCCACATTTTCTGTTAATTTTAAGGGAATAGACTTAATTGTTTTCACATTATGAGTGATATCTTCGCCAATGGTTCCATCCCCTCTTGTAGCAGCACGTACAAAACTTCCATTTTCATATAATAAAGAAACAGAAAGACCATCAATTTTCAGTTCACAAACATATTCTGGATGAATGTTTTCTTTTTGAATTTTATTATCAAATTCTATTACTTCACTTTCGCTAAATACATCGCTTAGAGACATCATAGGTATCCTATGTTCCACTTTATTAAATGTATCAATTACTTTTCCTCCAGCATGTTGTGTGGGTGAGTCTTTTCTAAGCCATTCTGGATGGGTCGATTCTATATCAAAAAGTTCTCTTAAATATTTATCATATTCTTGATCTGTTATTGTTGGATTATCTAGGGTATGATAGTTATAATCAGCTTCATTTATAATATCTATTAATTCATTCATTCTCTCTATTGTTATTTGTCTATTCATGTTATTATCACCTATTCATTATTCTATCAAAACGTCTAGTCGAAGTCCAACGATTTTTATTCATAAATATTATTTTTTTCTAGAAATGGAGAAATAGAATTTAACGCTTTTACTTCTAAATAATCGGTGACTTGACTATTTTGCGTTAGTACAATAAATGAGCCTCCTAATTCTTTTTTCCCTGTACTTTTTAAAACTTCTTGATATATTTTGTCACTACCTTCACTAGAGAAAAAGACTACTTTATAATTAAAGTTATGATTTTTCGATAATTTTACTAGTTCTTCTCTTACTTTTTCACGGTTTGCATATTTTATTTTATTCTTCTTTTTCTTACCATTGTAATATATATTGGTTCCATAATTATAGAAAAATATGATTTGTTTTTCATCTGTTTTATATTTTTCCATAAATTGATCATATGTAATTCTATAATCTGTTTCTAAATATTTTTTATCTAGAAATTCATATTCTACTAGATAGTCTCTAAAATAGTCTTCTGTTAAGATCTTGTTATCTATTCCTTTTAACATACCATCACGAATATAGACTACAGCAGGTAGTTCTATGGCAGCTTCTTCTAATCCAAAGTATTCTTTTAAATCATTATTTGTTAGTCCTTCTTTATTCGTTCTATAAAATTCTAAATTATATGCTTTTTCATAAAAATCTATCATTTTGTCAGTTTCTTTACATAATTCACAACTATCATCTGTTACATAGATTAGCATATTTTCACGGCGTTTAAACTTTTTTTCTAGCTTTTTCATTCCTGTTTCTACTTCTTTTTCTTCTTTTTTACTGTTTTCTATATCATTAGCAATTATAACCATTGCGAAGATAAATAGAAATATGGTAGCAATAAGTATTATTATTTTCTTTTGTTTCATAAATATCACCAACCTTATTGTACTTTATCATATTTTTACTCTTATATAAAGACGATAATTAATTGTATAAGTGGCATTTGAGAATGCTGTAGTATATGTTGGGATGCAAGAGGCATCCGTTCCTGTATTGTATGTTCTTTGTGTTCCGTTGGTTACTGTTGTTGTTGCTCCTGCACTTACACCAGCCTGCCTCCAATAGTGCTTATTAATCGCAGAAATAGTTGACGTAGAGGTAGGGGATGTAAAATAGTTGTTATGTGTTACTGATGAGCCATTTCTGGCTATTATGCTATAGCTTACATTGTTGTGTTTTGTACCACCACAATCATACAAGTATAAAGAGTATTGTCCTAGGGTATTAAAAACATGTGGTGAAGATCCTATTGCTTTTTCACGATTTATTGTGAATTTTTTATTGCTATTAGTATCTGCTATCTGCCAAGTTGTCCAACTTTCTGAGCCATGATTACTAACAGTATAAGTGGTCACTTTTCCATTATTTATCACGCAATTAGAACCACTTACCGAACTACATGTTGAGGTGGATAAGGTATTATATCCAGTTACAAAATTAGAATATAATAATGACCCTGTAGTATTGCTATCCGTTACGTGTCTAGTACTATAGTATAAACCTGCTGTTTTATTTGAATAATATGGGAATGTCCTATTGACTCCTACTGCACTACTAGCACCTGTCCAGATTACTCCAGTAGTACCACTTGGAATTCCAGTTCCTGCTGTATATGTTCCAAGTACTGTTGTAAGTCCTGCATTCTTTTCATTTAATAAAGTGGATTCTTGTGGATCATCTACGAAGTATTCTGAAGTTAATTTTGTTGTTGCCTCTGCATAAGTTCCTGTAGAAGTAGAAAGAGCATTTAGTGCCAAAGTGCAATTTGTTCCATCATTTGCTACTGTATACCATTCTCTTTTTCCATAAGTGGTAGTCTCTCCTGCTTTTGCACAGGTAAAATTTCTCTTTGCTATTCCAAAAAGAACACTGATTTCTCCATTTAAAGTAAGTCTACTTCCTGATAAATATGGAGTTCCTGTTCCATTTATATTTACATACCATTTGGCATCCTTATACCCAGTCTTTGCTTGAGCTGTTATTAAAGTTACATCACAACCCGTTGCTTGACTTGCTCCATTATAAACAGTTGCAATGTTGCAAGAACTGATATTAAAAGGCTTGGAGTTGCCACCTGTACCACCATCTCCGTGATCATCTACTCCTTCCCACGCATAATAAGAAACACTTCTCGAAAATCCATCTTTCTTTGTCTGTGCAAAAAGTTCATCACTAGTAGTCACACTTTTAGAAGTATTTGGAGACCAAATATTTGAATGATTTGAAGCACTTGCACTATAACCAATAACAGTTGGGGTGTTACTACTTGCAACTATCACTGGTGAAGTAATATGGCAACTACTTGATTGTGTAGTATTATTGTAGACTGCTAATATAGTACAACTTCTAGTAACATAATTATCTCCTACGGCTGTTCCACTTTCATTTGTTTGAGTACTAGCTCCATTTTTATAGAATTTCATTGTTATCACTCTTGCCTCTTTTCGAAAGATAGCATATAAAGTAACATTACTTGTTTTCATGGTAAGACTGCTTAATGCACTTGTGGCATCTTTATTGGTATTCCATCCTACAAAGGTCCATCCACTCTTCGTAGCAGTTGGTGTTAAGTCTATAGCACTATTATAGTTTACTTTAGCACTAGTTTTAGTAGCACTACTTCCTCCGTTATTAGAATAGTTATAAGTAACATCATAAGAATTAATACTCCATCTGGCATATAGTGTTAATTTATTACTTGAAATTCCATATTGTCCGTTATCATAATTCCATGTTCCACTCCAGTTTGTCCAGTTATATCCATCATCTGCTCCATTACTATTCGTAGTCCATCCTACAAATGTATAACCTTCTTTTGTGAATGAGTTTCCTGATATAGAAACATTCTTCCCTGTGGTTGCTGTAGTATTACCCATTGTTCCACTTCCACCGTTTGCATTATAACTAATTGTATAAGTATTGGCTGTAGCTCTTGCTTCATAGGAAGCATTACTACTTAAACTAATACTTGCTCCTACTGCACTTTTTGTTGTATTTTGATACCATCCATCCACTGTATATCCTTTACTTGCTGTGATAGATGGTAATGTGACATTACAACTTGTCCCTTGGGTAGCATTATTATAGACTGCTGCTATGGTACAGGAGTCATTTGTCTTACCAATAGCACTTACCCCTGTTCCCTTGGTATAAGTTACTGTTCTGGTAATGGCATTTTTATAGCTAATCGAATAATACTCTTGATCTCTATCTAATGTGATTACTCCATTTGCTGCTGTTCCATTAGTAGCAGTAGATGAGGTATTCCATCCTACTGCTGTATAACCGCTTGATACTGTTATAGAGGGTGCTGTTACTGTACAAGTAGTTCCTTGTGATGCACCATTATAAGTTGCATTTATCGTACAAGAATCATTTGTTTTTCCAATAGCGGTTACTCCTGTTCCTTGTTTCGTATAAGTAATATTCCTTTTTATCGCATCTTTGGTTGTAATAGCAAAATACTTCTTTCCATTTATTTCAGAAGTTACTACTAAATTAGCATTACTTCCAACAAGAGAAGATGTTGCAGTAGACGAAGTATGATATCCTATCACTCTAGGTGTGTTAGTAGGTGCTGTGATTGTTGGTGTTGTAACAGAACAATTAGCTTCTTGTGTTGCATTATTATAAACTGCTGCTATCGTACAACTTTTACTTGTGGCACTAATGGTATTTCCATTGGCATTAAAGTTTACTGTTCTAGTAATGGCCTCTTTCCTAAAAATAGCATATAAAGTAACATTACTTGTCTTCATTGTTAAACTACTTAAAGCACTGGTTGCATCTTTATTCGTATTCCACCCTACAAAGGTCCATCCACTTTTTGTAGCACTTGGCGTTAAGTCTATCGCACTATTATAGCCTACCTTAGCACTAGTTTTAGTAGCACTACTTCCTCCATTTGTTGCATAGTCATAAGTAACATTATATTGATTGATATTCCATCTGGCATATAGATTCAATTTGTTTTCTGTGATTCCTTTATCACCATTATCAAAGTTCCATGTTCCATTAAAACCAGTCCAGTTATATCCATCATCTTCTCCATTACTATTGGTGGTCCATCCTACAAAACTGTATCCCTCTTTTGTAAATGAATTACCTGAAATAGAAACATTTTTTCCTGTTGTTGCTGTAGTATTTGCCATACTTCCACTTCCACCATTACTATGGTAAACAATTGTATAGGTTTTAGCATTAGCCTTTGCTGTATATGTTTTATTACTTATTACTGTAACAGAATCATTTGCATTTCCAACTTTACTTTCCCCTTCATACCAACCACTAACTGTATATCCTTTTGAACCTTCTATGTTTGGTAAAGTAACATGACAACTACCATTTTTTTCTGTAATTTCACATGTATCACTTGTTTTACTGATACTACTAATCCCTGTACTTTTTTCATAGGTGATATTTACTGTTTTTGTTACCGTGATTATAATTGTTTCCTTATGTCCTGTACTGGTAGTTATGGTTATTGTAGCTGTTCCAGGATTTTTACCTGTTACATTACCATTCTCATCTACTGTTACAATATCAGGATCACTACTAGTATAAGTAATATCTCCTAGGTTTTCTCCTTCTAGTTTGACTTTGTCTGTTGGTTTATTGGGTAAATCTAGTTTGATATCTGTCTTTACATCACTCGTAATATGAATGACATTAACTATTCTTACGATACTTGCTGTATTTCCATCATTATCCGTGATTAAATACTTAATCTCATAACTTCCAGACTTATTTGTATTTACTTTTCCAACTGTTACTACTCTATTAGTTAGATTAGCTTCTCCACTACTGGCACTGGCTCCAAGTTCTGAATATGCTTCTCCTCTTTTTATGGCTATTAAGTTATTACCATTTAATCTAATCACTGGTGGGATTGTATTCTTCTTATAGATATTGACACTTCGAATAATCTTTCCTATATTTCCACTTTTATCAGAAATGGTATAAGTAATATAGTATACTCCTAGTTTGGAGGTATCAATGTTCTCTACTTCTTTGGTATTTTCTCCATCATAATATTCATAAGTTACTTTTATATCTTCTTTATTTAAAGTATCTTTATCGTCAACGATACTTTCTACTCCTAAATCAATATATTCTTTATTTTGTTCAATACTTTCAGATAAACTTCCTTTTAACTTGATGACTGGAGGGGTTACATCTTTGCTACTTGCATTACTTTGAACACTAGAGATTACTACTCTTGCTTTGAAGACTTTGTTTTTCCCTTCATTTCCCACTTTCTCATCCATCCACATTTTAAGTTCATAGTTATCCTTTGCACCTACATCTAATTCTATTTGTTCTTTTAATTTCAAACTATCTAATACTTTAGGTTCACTCCATTCTTCATTATTTCTTTTTAGGGAGTATTTTAAGTAAGAATGATTCATGGTACTTTTATCTTCTTCTAAAGAAATATCATACAAGGCTTTCACATCTCCTGTATTTTCTACACTAAACTCATAAGAACTAGTCATCATACCTTTTTCATCACTCATTGGATAAATACCATCTAAATGAAGTCCTTTTTTATCTTTATATTCGATAGCAAGGGTTCCAACAATAGTTTCTAGTTTTTGTTCACTAAAAAAGACCTGAGATAAAAAAGCATAACTAACTCCACCTATTATTAGTAAAAACGCAATACATAAAATTGTTAAAATCAGAATATTTTTATCCTTTCCAAGCATTGATTTTCACCTCATCGTTACTTTATTTTTTCATCATAAAGACGCCTACTTTATGACATTAAAATATAGTACTTTTTATCTTTTATTTATTATTATTATATATCGAATTGAGCGTTTTTGCAATGCAAAATTTCAAGTAGAAAGTGGAATTTTTGATAAAAAAGTGTAAAGTAATGCT
>CAMNSB010000004.1 GCA_946554325.1 uncultured Mycoplasmatota bacterium | reverse complement strand
ATTCATGTGATTCAAGTCCTTTCGTGTATATGTTTTTTTGACAACTCATATTATATGACTTGATTCACTTTTTTTATATAGAAATGTTTCACATCTATTGTAACTCTACACATGAATTTGTGTAAAATTACAAAAACATATTTAGAAATAAATTCACTTGTGCTATAATAAAAATAGAATAGGAAAAGGGAGGCGAATAAGAGTGGATCAATTAATGCGACCATTTATTTTAATTTATCATCTTGTACACTCTATATGGATGCTTCCTAAAAAAATATTTGGAAAAACAGAAGATGCAATTATAGGATTGCAAGACCAAAACGACTTAAAAAAAGAACAGTTAGAACAGAATGTAGAGAAAGAAGAAGCTGATGATAATTTTAAAGGAATCAAAAAGGAGGTAGTTCAAAGAAAACAAGAACCACTATTTTCTTTTCGCTATGTAGCAATCAATAGTCAAGGAAAAAAAGAGCAGGGAACATTTGAAGCAGAGACACTTGAAAATGCAAAAGAATTTTTAACAAATGAAGGCTATAATCTAATCAGTATTAAACCAAGGCAGAAATTAGATATCGACCTGTTTGCAAATAGCAAAATAAAAGTAGCAGATCTATCTTTTTCCCTAACTCAACTTTCTACCTATTTAAAAGCAGGAATTCCTTTAATTGATTCTGTAAGAATTTTAGCAAAGCAGTCTAGTAAACCAGAACTAAAGAAAGCTTTCGAAAAATTAGTCTATGACCTACTAAAAGGAGAAAGCTTATCCACTGCTATGGAACATCAAGATAAAAAGTTTCCAAAGCTTCTAGTCAACATGGTAAAAACAGCAGAAATGACAGGAGACTTAGCTAGTATCCTAGATGATATGGCAGACTATTATACTTCTATGAACAAAACAAGAAAACAAATGATTAGTGCCCTAACTTATCCAAGTGTTATTTTAGTACTAGCCTTATGTGTTTTAGTATTTATGTTAATCTATATTGTTCCAAGTTTTGTAAACATGTTTGAAAGTCAAGATGCAACACTTCCTTGGATTACTCTATTTGTAATGGGAGCAAGTGATTTTATAAAAAATAATATCCTATGGATTTTAATTGCTCTAGTCATCATAATAGGAATATTTATCTATTTATTTAAAAATGTAAAAGCATTTAGAAAAACAATCCAAACAATCATTATGCGTATGCCAGTATTTGGAAAAATAGTTATCTATAATGAAGTAACAAATTTTACAAAAACATTTGCTTCCCTTTTAAATCATGGTGTATTTATTACCGATAGTATGGAAATTTTATCTAAAATTACAGGAAATGAAGTCTATAAAAGAATCATTAATAAAACCATAAGAAACCTTGGTAAAGGAGAATCTATTTCTACAGCCTTTAAAGGAGAATGGGCCTTTCCCATCGTCGCTTACGAAATGATTGTAACAGGGGAATCTACAGGTCAATTAGGCTTAATGATGGAAAAAGTAGCAGAACACTTTCAAGTACTTCATAAAACCATCATTGATCAGTTAAAAAGTTTAATAGAACCTATTATGATTGCTATTCTGGCATTAATAGTAGGAGTCATTCTATTATCAATTGTAGTGCCAATGTTTGATATTTATGGAAAAATAAATTAAGAGGTGTCATTATGCTTTATATCTATATTACTTGCTTTTTTATTTTAGGGTTAGTAATGGGATCATTTTATTGTGTACTAGGAATGAGAATCCCAGAGAAAAGAGGTTTTATACTAGAACACTCACAATGTGACAGTTGTAATCATAAACTAAAGTTCTATGAAATGATTCCTGTCATATCTTACATAGTACAAGAAGGAAAATGCCGTTATTGTAAAGAAAAAATTCCCCTAATTCTACCACTAGTAGAACTATCGACAGGACTTCTTTTTGCAGTATCCTTCTTTAGTTTTGGCTTTTCCCTAGATTTTCTATTAGCCCTTTTCATCATCTCTCTTTTTATGATTGTCCTAGTAAGTGATCTTACCTATTTTATCATTCCAGATTCTATTCTTCTATTTTTTACTCTTAGTTTTTTATTCATTCAATATTTTAGAGTTGGACTAGAACAAACCTTCATTCATCTTCTAACAGGATCATTTTTATTCGTCTTAATGTATTTAATCATGTGTCTAGGCAATAAAATGTTTAAAAAAGAATCATTAGGAGGAGGAGATATTAAGTTATTATTCTTATTTGGTCTTGTTCTAGACCCTCTACTTGGAACAATTTCTATTTTTCTAGGAAGTCTAATAGCACTACCAATTTCTATTATTTTATATATGACTTATAAAGAAAATATTATTCCTTTTGGTCCCTTTTTACTTCTTGCCTTTATGCTTTTATACTTTTCTAAGATAACCCCACAAACAATTTTAACATTTCTAGGAATTTAATATTTTATCTTTCTTTTTTTAGTTGTATATTATATGATTAAAGTGGGTGATATAGATGAGAAAAGTAGTAACAATTTTACCAGCAGATAGTTATACCGTATTAAATAAAACCATTCTAAGCGAAAACGATCGAAAACTGATATCAAAACTATATCAACCGATTATAGGTTATACAGCAGTAAGTCTTTATTTTACCCTACTAGATGACTTAAATGAAAGTAAATTGATGAGTACTGAACTAACACATCACCATTTAATGACCACTATGCAGTTAAAACTAGATAATATCATAGATGCTAGAAAAAGACTAGAAGCATGTGGTCTTTTAAAAACATATATGAAACAAGAAAGACATGTGAATGAGTATGTTTATTTAATCTATTCTCCACTTTCTGCCCAAGAGTTTTTTTCTCATCCTATCTTAAACATCGTACTATATAATAACTTAGGCAAAAAAGAATATGAAAAACTAGTAAGTTATTATAAAATGCCCCACTATAATCTAAAAGAGTATACCGATATTACAGCAGAATTTAGTAACGTATTTAAAACCAGCTCCATAACGGATTTGGAAAAAGTAGAAGGTATAACAGCAAGAACGAGTAATAGTCTAACACTAAGAGAACAAATTGATTTCAATTTATTGATAGCCTCTATACCTAAAAATATGATAAGTGAAAGATGTTTCACTTCAGATGTAAAAGAATTAATTAATTCCTTATCATTTATTTATCAAATCGATGATTTAGCAATGCAAGGATTAGTAAGAAATGCTCTAAATGAGAAAGGACTAATTGATCGAGTAGAACTTAGAAAATCATGTAGGAATTATTATCAATTTGAACAAGGAGGAAGATTACCAACTCTAGTTTATGCCAAACAGCCAGAATATTTGAAAAAAGAAGTGGGTGATACTTCAAAATGGGCCAAGATGGTATATACATTTGAAAATATCTCTCCCTATGATTACTTAAAAAGTAAGTATAAAGGAGCAGAACCCACAGCAAGAGATTTAAGATTAATAGAAAACTTACTCATTGATCAAAAATTAAAACCAGGAGTAGTAAATGTATTATTATCCTATGTTTTAAAAATTAACAATCAAAAACTAAATAAAAACTATATTGAAACAATTGTTGGCCAGTGGAAGAGATTAAATATCGAAACAGTAGAAGAAGCCATGAAGATTACAGAAAAAGAACATAAAAAGATGAAGAAAATGATGGAAAACAAGAAAAAAACAATCCCTAAAACTAAAAAAGAAGAGCATTTGCCCGCTTGGTTTAACAAAGAACTGGAAAAAGAAGAAACAACAGATGAAGATGCAATGGAATTAGAAAAAATACTAGATTCTCTTGCTTAAATGAAGTTTTTTTGATATAATAAGAGCCAATTCTGGGGGGATAACATGAATAAAAATACAAAAGGGGAGATTAGATATCATCTGAAAAATATAATAGAAGTTATGCTTTTTCTACTAGTATCCACTTGGATCTGGTATGGACCATATCAAACATTCCAAAAACAAACAGAAAAATTAAGAAAAAATGCTATATCCATCACTGGAGTAAGTGTAGAAGAACAAGAAAAAATTGCTATTAACAATGAAAATAGAAGTGGAAAGTATCAATTTACACTGAAAAATAATACAAATGAGAAAAAAGAAATCTTAGCAAAAATTACTCTAGACTATAACAAAATAGCAGAAGAAAAGAATAAAATACTTTCTAATAATCAAATTAATTATTATTTAATGCAAAAAGATGAACAGGATTTGACACCAAGAGTACTGTCAATGAATGGGGATATCTTAGTTACCACTTTACAACCACAAGAACAAAGAAAGTATTTACTCAATTACTTTATAGATAAGGAAACAGATTTAGATAAAAAATCATTTTATGGCAAAGTGATAGTGTCTAATAATAAAAAAATCTAAAAAAAATTGTAATTTAATAGGTAAGGTGTTATCATTATAAAGTAGGGACATACATAAATTAAAATAAAGGGTGAAGAAATGAATGATTAATAAAAATGAGTCATATAAAGAATTTTATTCATTAATAGAATCTATTATTAATAATGAAGAGTTTCAAAAAACAAAACAAATCACACACCATGGAATTACTAGATATGAACATTTACTAAGAGTATCTTTCTATTCCTATAAAATAACAAAGTTTTTAAGACTAAATTATAAAGAAACAACTAGAGCATCTATTCTTCATGACTTCTTTTTAGAAGAGACCAAAGACGATAACAAAGTACATGCTTTAAGAAGGCATCCAGGCTATGCCCTAGAAAATGCTTCTAAATATTATGACTTAACAGATTTAGAAAAGGATATTATAAAAACACATATGTTTCCAGTAACTTTTACCCCACCAAAGTATTTGGAAAGTTGGGTAGTAGACTTAGTAGATGATATTGCAGGTATTTATGAAAAGACATATAGTATTAGAAAAGAACTGAATGCCGCAACAACATTTTTAATGATATTTTTCTTAAACTATTTGAGATTTAAATAGATTTTAAATCTTTTTTGTTAATAGCATTGAAAAAAGTAAATATGTATTGTATAGTAAAAAGAAAAGGAGCAAGGATATGAAAAAAATAGTAGTGGTTTTTATAATGGGAGTAGTATTACTAACAGGATGTAGTGAAAAACAAGGAAAACTAGTTTGTAAAAAAGAACAAGATATTAATGCAAATACGAAATTAGAATCAGTATATACAGTAGATTATAAAAATGGTTATGTAACAAAACTAGATACAGTAGAGACAATTACCAGTGAAGAAGAAAGTGTATTAAATACCTATAAAGAAAATTTAGAAAAAATATATAGTGCTTATAATAATATTAAATACTATGAAAATAAAATTAAAATGGAAAAAAATAAGTTAATTAGTACTACTAAGGTAGATTATGAACATATTGATACAGATAAATTAATAGAGATAGATGAAAATAACAAAGTGGCAATAGAAAATGGAAAAGTAAAAGTTTCTGTCTTAAAAGAAGCCTATGAAGGATTAAATGCCACATGTGAAGAGAAAAGCAAATAATTGTTTTTCTATTTCTTGTCTTTGTAGCTCAGTAGGATAGAGCAATCGCCTCCTAAGCGATAGGTCGGCAGTTCGAATCTGCCCAAGGACACCATTGGGAAATCTGTTCTAACTTTTTAGAACTTTATATACAAAAGTATCAATTTCAAAGAAGTTGATATTTTTTTGTGATTAGAGAAAGGACAGATAAAAATGGTAAGTATAGTTAGTAAAGAATTACACTTTGATGAAGAACTAAAAAAGAAAATGGAATTTATATGTGATTTTTGTAATACGAAACCTACTATAATAAATGGTTATATTAAAAATATAAAAAGAACAAATCTCTCATATATCGAACCTCATAGGGTTATTATTAAAGGTATTACATTTCTAGTATTTAACTATTCTAAAACTATTTATATTGGGAATTTAAGAAATAGTATTGAAATCAAAGATTTAGAGGACTTTATTAAATCAATAGATTAAATGTATTAAAATATATCAACTTCTTTCACAATTGCCTTAAGATAGACAAAATTTGGTAAATATGTCTTGACTTTAAGATTTAAATATCTATAATAGGAAACCAAGAAACAAGTTTTATGTTTTTGGGGGTTAATATGAAACGAAGTTTGAATTATATTAATACAACTTATTTAGATTTTAAGAGGTGTCAAAGACATAAAAATATTTAATGCGTCTTTGTCGCCTCTTTTTAGGTTTCAAAGATAGAGGATTAAAAAAATATGAGTGAAGAAAAGAAAATAGCAGGAATCTATATTAGAGTCAGCACAGAAGATCAAGCCAGAGAGGGTTTTAGTTTACCAGAACAAGAGAAAAGACTTCGTGCTATGTGTGAGTATAAAAATTATGAAGTATATAAGGTTTATAAAGATGCTGGAATAAGTGCGAAAACTGGAAATCATAGACCAGCATTTGAAGAACTACTTGAAGATATTAAAGCAAAAAAATGCAATACTATTGTAGTATTAAAATTAGATAGATTAACAAGAAGTGTTTATGATATGGAACATATTATGAAGTTTTTAGATGAAAATGATGCTTATTTAGATTGTGCAAATGATGATATAAATACTACTAATGCAAATGGTAAAATGGTTGCTAGACTTTTAACAACAGTTTCACAAAACGAAATAGAAAGAACAAGTGAAAGAACTAAAATTGGCTTGGCTGGGGCAATTACTTCTGGGCATATTCCACATAAAAGTCCATTAGGTTATAAAAGAGATGGAAAAATACTAGTACCAGATTTATCTACTAAAGATATAATTGTTAGAATATTTAATCTATATTATGAGGGAAATTCTTATCAAACAATAGCCAATATATTTAAAAAGGAAGAGGTATTAGGTAGAACTAATTGGTATGATTCTACTATTCAAAAGATACTAGAAAATGAAATATATAAAGGTGATTTTGTTCATGGCAAAAGAACTAAAAATCCAACTTATTATAAAGATGTTGTAGAGCCACTTGTATCAAAAGAATTATGGGAAGAATGCCAAGTCCAAAAGAAGAAAAATTCTAGAAGTTATAAAAGAACATTAGAATATCTATTTTTACAAAAATTAAGATGTCCTAAATGTAATCGTATTTTAGGTGGCAAAGCAACTACCAAGAAAAATGGTAAAGCATACTTTTATTACTATTGTAATGATTGCAAATTAACAATTAAAGAAACAGATATTGAAAAAGAAATAGAACATTTTATCAATGATATTTATGAGTATGATAGTGTTGTGAATCAAACACTACTTCCTATGATTAAAACGAAAATAGAAAATCCTAAAGAAGAAATCCAAAAAGAAATATCTAATCAAAATCAAAAATTAGAAAGAATTAAAAAGGCATATGTTAATGGTACATTTAAGTTAGAAGAATATGATGAAGAAAGAAAAATTGTAGAAACAACAATTACTGAACTTGAAAATAGATTAAATGAGTGTGAAGTATGTGATGTTCTACAATTTACACCAGAAGATATTTTAATTAAAAGAGATATAGATTATATTAATCAAATACTTTATCCAGAAGAATATAAAGAACGAAATTTTAGTTGGGAAGAATTAACCAGAGAAGAAAAAGCAAATCTAGTTATGAATTATATAGATGAAATAAAACTATATGAAACATCAAATCATATATGCAAAGTGGATGAAATATTTTTTAGAGAAAGTATTGCTAAACCATGTAATGAATTATATGATGCAGGATATATTGATAAAAAAGATTATGCTTTAATAGGTAATATAGTTACAAAATTAAGATTTAGTGAGTACCTACCTTTTGATAAAGTTAGTGAGCATATTTTTAGATTAAGAGAATTTTATAATGTAGGTTATTTTGAAGCAACTTATTACTACAACAATAAAGTGATGTTCTTTAATGGATATGAAGAACGAAGAATTGTTAGAATATTTCCACTTGAAGATTATAGAAAAATGGATAAGATAGAACAATTAAAATTAGGTGTTATCTATGTTAAAGATGGAGACAAATCTATATTAGAAGATGAAGAAAATGTATTTGAATATATTCCACCTGTAGTTAATTCAACTGAATATGAACTTGATGAAGAAACAAGGAAAAAGAGAGAGCAAATTGAAAAAGAATTTGAAGAAATGAAATCTAAATTAGATAAGGAAGAATAAAATTTTTCGTTAACTTTTTTCTAAAAAAAGTTATAACAATCGTGGCAAGTTTTGTCAGCTATGCTGATGAAATTGGCGATAGATTGTTTAGATAAAATAATAAGCAGTGCTTATTATTTTATCAGAATTTTTATGTAGTTTTATTTCATTACGAAGTTTTGAAATATTACGAAATAAGACAGGTGGATTCTAAGGTTGCCTAAACCTTAGCCCCCAGATTTTGATACTTGTGTCAAAATCTATAGGGGGTTAGAGATTTTGACAAAGCAAAATTACCCTACTTATACAATAGACATTGTATAAGTAGGCTCTATTTCAAAGGGGATTATAAAATATGGAAGAATTATCTTATTCATTACACTTAGGTAATGATAAAAATAAATCAAAAAGAGCGAGAAGAACAGCAAAAACGAATGATACTAATACTACTTCTTTTAATAATAATGCTATCCAAAACCATCAGCAATTATCAAAAGTTGATAAACATAATTTGAGAAAATATGATGAGGACAAAGAATTAATTTGTACGATTAAAGGAACTTCTTCTATTGTTGAAGATACTAAAAAATTGTATTTGGAATTGTTTGAAGATGCTAGAATTAAATACAACGAAAAGCAAACTAGAAATGATAGAAAGATAGAAAACTATTTTAATCATATCTCAAATGATAACAAACGAGATCTTGCTTGTGAGATTATTATTGAACTTGGAGGTATGGACTTTTGGTCTGATAAAGATGATAAATTCAAGCATAAAATGGTAGAAGTTTTTAAAGAACAAATCATAGATTTAGAAGAAGTTGTACCTAACTTTAAAATAGCAAATGCCACCATACATTTTGATGAATCTAGTCCACATTTGCATATTGTTGGTGTTCCCTTTAAAGATGGAATGAAAAATGGAATGGAAAAACAAGTTGGTAAATCTGATGTGTTTAATAAGATAAGTTTAATAAATATTCAAGACAAAATGAGAGAATATTGTATTAATTCATTCAATAGAATTTATCATTTAAACTATACTCTTAAAGCAAAAGAAGAAGGAAGAAATGTTGATATTAATGTTGCTAACATGAACGAGTATAAAAAGTTTAAAAGAGAACATGAAAAATATAAAAAACAACTTAAAGAATTAAATAGTAAAACAGATGAATTACAAAATAAATCTAATGAAATTAATGATATTATTGATAGTTTAAAACCTACTATCACTAATAAAAATAATTTTACTATTTCTAATGAAAATATAGATAAAATCAAAAAATATATAGAACAAACTAATGATACTACATCTAATTTAAGAGACGAAAACGATATAAATGTTATCTTGAAAAAATATGAAGATGATTTAAGAGAGCACTCTAACGAAGTTAGAAACCTGAAAAAGAAAATCCAAACTCGTGATAATAGAATTGAAGAATTAGAATATGACTTAAATGATGCAAATGAAACTATTGATGAGTTAGAAGATAAAGTATCAGAATTACAAAAAATAGTTGATTACTTTAAAGAGTTGTGGAAAAAGTTTATAGAGTTTTTACAAAACAAATTCTTTTTTTATGATAGATATGATGACATCATAAATGACTTATATAACGAAGATATACTTGATGAAAATGATATTGATATTATACAAAATAATAAAAATAACGATAAAAGTGATGATTTTGAAAAATAAATGTGGTAAAATAACAAGTAATTAGGGAGGTTTACTTTATGGAAGAAATGAAAAAAGAGAGAATCAATTATGAGCCAATAATTGCAGGAGCACTATTAAAATTTGAAACACTTGATAATATTGATTTTAGTTTATTAATTACTGATTTAGAAGAAAAATTGAATATAGAAGTTAGAGGGTCTTGGAGTTATTCACCCAATAATTTAGGAAAATATATTGAAACACTTAGTAATGGAACAATTAAATTAAGAGATGGTATATCATTAGATCATTTTATTGAAGAAGAAAATTGTACTTTACGAGAAAAATTATTAGAAGTAGCAGGAAATAAAGTTAATGATTATTTTAATAGTTTAGAAATTGAAATATTTAAGCAAAAAAAAGAAAATGCACTATTAGAAAATAAAAATAAAGTATTAAATGAAGCAAATGTATTATTAATTTCTGATATTCAAGATGATTATGATGAACTTGTAAAATATGGATTTAAAAATGTAGATTATTTTAGATCTATCATAAGAGCAGACCAATATTTTTCTCAACATCCTGAAGAATTAGAAAAATACCATATTATTTTAAAAGGGAATCAAAATGTTCAGCATTGTTGTTTTGATGGTAATGTTGAACTAGATAGAACAATTGATAAATTAAGAGATAAAAAACACATTCTTGAACCATCTCTATATAGATATGATGATCCTGATCATATAGAGTTAGTTACCTATTTAAGTGATAGGAATAATTGTAGAAGTTGGGATACAAATGAATTAACTTATCAAGGTATTTTTGATAGAATTGTAGAAAATATGCTGATTAATCAAACCTTAGAAAAAGTAGGATTAAAAGATAAGAAATTTGTGCCAATTCAAGACTATATTAATCCAAATAGATTACCTTTACCAACAAAAAAATCTGATTTAAAAATATTATATTTAGATTCTATAAGTGTTAGTGAATATGCTAATAGAATTGCCAGTGAATTAGGTTTAAATATTGATTTTAAAGAAGATAATAATTGTAGTTTAGGTAGATATGTTAAAAGTAATCTTGGAAAATATGATATTATTATTGTAACTCGTATATATTCAGGTAATATTTTAAGTATGAATCACGAAAGCACAGAACAATGTAAAGATACAGGAAAAGAACTAACTCTTTTTGTGGCTCAAGATGACCTTCATTGGGGAATTGATAGTGATTTAGCAGATGGTATTAAATTAGGATATGTGTTTGGAGGAAACTATGCCCCAGATTTAGAATATCACAGTAAAGAAATTAGAATTTTAAGACAACCAATTGAGGTTGAAGAAAAAGATGAATATCGAATAAAATATGCTCAAAGTCAATATTCACAAATGAGAGGTATTATAGAGGCATCAGTTAATTTTTATAATCAAGCTTTATTGCAAAATGGTAAACCTGCAATAAGTGATTTAGATTTTAAGACAGCAGAAGAATTGGATCAAGATTATATAAGTGCTTATGAAAATAAAGAGGCAATGAGAGAAGCAGAACTTGCTCCTATAAGATTATTTGATAATATAAGATATTCGATTACAAGCTATTTGAATTATAGAAGTAAGGGATTAACAAATCAAATTCCAGAAGGATTAAAAATTACTGAAGGTAAAGATGGAATTAAAGTTGAAAATATTTATCAAGGTAGAACTTTGTGTGCTATTGTCTTTCCTAAAGAATATAAGCATGACAATTTGAGAGTGTTTGAAATTCAAACATTATCTAAAAAAGGAACACTATCTAATCCACAAACAATTGGTGTATATACGAGTAAATATGAAAATCTTGAAAGTATTCCAAATAGACCAGATGAAAAACAAGAAAGTGCTCTTATATCTATTGAAAAGAAAATCAATGTTGCTTTAAGACCATTAAATGAAGATGCTTGGAAAAAACAACTAGAACAAGAAGAACAAGAGTCAACAACATTAAATTTAAAAAGAAAAACTAAAAAAGGAAGAAGAAAAAATTAAAATCTATGCTATAATTGAATTAAGAAATTGATACAAATTATGTATTAATTCCTAATTTAGCGAAAAAGTTGTAGATAACAATCCCTATCGCACCATAGGGAAATTAGTCGAACTAATTCGACTTTCAAAATATAAAGGTTAATTTTGATATGAACCCCGTTTCTTGGACAAAATAGAAACGAGGTTTTTATATGACAAAATTGAGTTATGAAGAAAAAATAGAAATATATAACAAAAGAAAAGAAGGAGAAACACTAAAAACTCTACAATCAAAATATGGAATGACTAAACACAATATTCAATATTTAGTATGGTTAATAGATAAGCATGGATTTGATATTCTTAGAACAACCAAAAATAAAGAATATCCAAAGCAATTTAAAGAAGAAGCAATAAATAGAGTTTTAATAGATAATGAACCAATTCAAACAGTTGCAATAGACATTGGACTATTAAGTGATGGAATGTTACATAATTGGATTAAAAAATATAAAGAAAATGGTTATAATATAGTTGAACGAAAACGTGGAAGGAGTCCAACTATTATGAAAAAACCAAAAGAAGTAAAAAAAGAGGAAACCAAAGACGAAAAGATAAAAAGACTTGAGGAACAAGTACAGTATTTATCTGCGGAGCTAGAATACTCAAAAAAATTGAGAGCCGTTGTTCAAGCAAGGAAGAATCAACAACAGAAGAAAAAGTAAATGTTGTAAGTGAACTTCGGCTAAAATATCCATTAATGATTCTTCTAAAAGTATCTGGTTTAGCTAAATCAGTATATTATTATACTTTATCCAAAACAGATAAAGATGATAAAAATAAAGAGATTATTAATAAAATTAAAGAAATATTTATTAATAATAAAGAAAGATATGGTTATCGTAGAATCACATTAGAGTTAAGAAATCAAGGTTATAATATTAATCATAAGAAAGTCTATAGGATAATGGTTAAATTAGGTTTAAAACCATTAAAAAGAAATAAAAGAAAGTATTCTTCTTATAAAGGAACAATTGGAAATATTGCTGATAATTTAATTGAAAGAGATTTTAATGCAGATAAACCTAACAAAAAATGGTATACAGATGTAACAGAATTTAATCTTCGAGGAGAAAAATGTTACTTATCACCAATATTAGATGGATATAATGGAGAAATAATATCCTATAATACTTCTAAATCACCTAATTTAGAACAAATAAATGATATGCTTAATAAAGCATTTCAAGGTAAAAATCTAGAAGGATTAATCCTGCATTCAGATCAAGGCTGGCAATATCAACATCAATCTTATCAACAACGCTTAAAGAATAAAGGAATTAAACAAAGCATGTCTAGAAAAGGAAACAGTATGGATAATGGAATGATGGAAAACTTTTTTGGACTTTTGAAAACAGAAATGTTTTATGACCAAGAAGATAAATATAAAAATATAAATGAATTAATCTTAGCAATAGATGACTATATTAACTACTATAATTATGATAGAATTAAAGTGAAATTAAAAGGACTGTCACCTGTAAACTATAGGTTACAATCCTCTAATTAGAAACTATTTATAAATTGTCCAACTTTTGGGCTTCAGTTCATTTCGGTTAATCTTTTTTTGTTTGTTTTGAAAGGAGTTTGATTAATGATGCAAATAGTAAAAGAAAAACTAGCAATTGATGAAAAATTGGAAAAGAAAATTAATAACTTGCTTAAGTTTAATAATATTAAAGCAAAGCTAGAACAAGATAGTATTATTATATTATTAGTTTGGAAGAGTTTATAAATGATTTAATTATATTCCAATTTTAAATCAAATGTAATATAATAAGTAACAGATAAAAGAGGAAAAACATATGAAGAATTTTAAAAGAGAAGATTATATATACTTAAGAATGACTGAAGATTATAAAGATAAAGATGATAGTGAATTTAAAAAAGGAGATATTTTAAGATATAAAAAAGAATGGTTAATACAAAAGATAAGAGGTAGACAATTTAGTTCTGTTTTTGATTATAATAACGAATTGATATTTGAAAAAAATGATGAATGTGATGAGAATGATATTTTATATCATAAAATTTATAAGTCTATCACTGTCTCTAAAGATAGAAGCACTGAATTATATTTATGGCCTGGAGATTATTTCTATCTTAATGACTGGCTATATAAACATATCGATGATAATGGAATTTCTGCTATTACAAATGCTCAAAAAAGAGTGATACCTGATAAAACAAATAGTAATAATTTGATTGAATTAACAGAAGGGTATCCTTATAAAGAACTTGATGCATATATATTTTTTGAAGAGGGTGAAATCCTAGATTTTAGTGATCCAGCCGTTATTTCCTTATTTTATGATATGGAATGGTTAAAACTTTTTGCAAGGACTGAAGTGATTACGAATCAGGAAAAGCAAGATTTATTTACTGAAGATTTTAGTAATGCCATATATGCACAAGACCCTATAACTGCTTCAACCTTTAAAGATAATCCGAACCATGATTTACATGAATATCATTATTTTAAAATAAAAAGTGATTTAAAAGTAAAAACAAGGGATGAATTAAATAAGAAGGTTGGGACTCAAATACCATATTGGGTGAATTTTGTTTGTGATGAGAAAGGATTTATCAAATGGTTTTTTACAGATACTAGTGATATTAGTACTTCTAATCGAGAGGTAGAACAATTTATTTTAAAATTTGCAGATAGAATATCAGTAGATGAAGCATATGAGTGCCATAAGAAGGTAGTTAATGATTATAAAAAGGAACAAGAAGAACAACTTGAAAAATTTCAAAAACAGATGGAAAAAGAAAATAGAAAATTACAAAAATTATATGAATCTAATAAAAATAATCCGTCGTATTTTCCAGGAATGAATGGCTACTTTGTTCATAATGCTAATGAAAGTAAAAATCTAGAAAAACAAAGTTATACCTTATTACAAATAAAAGAATTTTATCAAAAGTTAAAAACATTAAATCCTAACATAGTAAAAGAAATGTGTTTCTATGGAGGAACTGTCCCTTATATTTTAAATAATGAAGGTGAAAGTAGAAATTTTGGCGATATTGATATTTTTATACCAGTATCACAAATGGAAAAATTAAGAGAAGAATTAATAAAACAAGACAGTTTTGAAATGCTATGTGACTCTAAACCACTTGCACAATTCTGCAATTTAACTTCAAAAATTCAAAAAACAACAGAGTTACTGGATAAACAATCAGAAACAAACGAATTTTTAAATTTAATGTTAGATGCCATAACAGAAGAACAAAGTGAAGATATTATAGATGTCGATCAAAATGGAAATACTTATAATCCATTAGAAGAAATTTTCACTAGAACAAAATCTTATTATAATAAAATACAAGATTTTGGATTTAAAGCGAAGTTATTTGGAATCAATATATCAGTATTTCCAATGTATCAATATAAAAATGACATGATGGCTAAAAGTTTTAATATAAGTGATATGTATAAATGTCTACTTGGAGTAAGAATATTAAATAATACAAATATGGATGATTTTACTAGAAATGTTAAAGTATATGATACTACTTTCAAAGTACTTCCACTAGAGTATACATTAGTTAGTAAGCAAAGTGCTGTTGACGAGAAGTATTCATTCAGATTCGAAAAAGATAGAGAAGATGTAGAATATATTTTAGCACATAAAAAAGAATTACAACTAGAGGATGAAAAAGTCCAAGAAATTTTGAGTAAATATCCAGATTATTCGATATCAGTTGCCTATAGAGTAAATGAGAATGGAACCATTTCTACTATGAATGGTGAAACTTACAAAGAATTGGTTTTAACAAATAGACATATAAGTTAGTAATAAAAGGAGAAAATATGGTAAAAAAAGTATATGAAGTAAAAGAAGAGGAACAATTATTTGCAGAAAAGGTAGCAGGGGATTGTTGGAAAATGCCTAATTTAAGTATCAATAGACAAGTTTCAGGGAAATACTACTTTACAGATAAAAGAATTACCTTTTTAGCATCAGGACTTATTGGAACAGAAAGTGTAAGTTGGGAAATTAAGATAGAAGACATTGCAACAGCAAAAACATGTCTAACACCACCATTTTTTCCATTTGGTATTTTGATTCAAATGAAAAATGGAGATAAGTATAAATTATCTATTTTAAAACGCAAAAAATATTTGGAATGGGTAGTAAAACATCTATCATAAAAAAATACAAAGAAGATAGTAAAATATGTATGGAGCCATCATAGGAGATTTAGTAGGTTCTATTTATGAATTTGATTAAATAAAAAAAGTACATCCTGTTTCTATGAATAAAATAATAGAAGATAAAAGTTTTTATAGTGATAATACAATTCTAACCATAGCCATACTGGATGTCATATTAAATAATGGAAACTATGAAAAATGCCTAAAAAAATATATTCAAAAATATGAAAACTATAAACTAGAGTGGACACCATACTTTAAATCCTCTTTTTCTCCAAATTTAATAAAATGGTATAAAGGACCAAATGAAGGAAAAAGTAAAGGAAATGGAGCGATGATGTGTATTTCTCCTATTGGTTATTTAAAAGTGATATTCCTTGGTGGCGATACCAATACAAATGCTTGTATTGTAGGTTCTATGGCAGAATCATTATATGGAATTGATAAAAACTCAATTCTATCAGCAAAAGAAAAAATTCCCACTGAATTTATAAATACCTTAGAAAAAGACTATAGTAAAATAAAAAAAGCACATTACTGAAAACGTGCTTTAAAAGAAATAATTAGCGACAGCAATTATTATGTCCCCTAGAATCATTTCCCCAAAATAAGAAGAATAAAATGAATACTATAATAATAATCCATATCCAACTAGAGTTTGAGTTATCATTATTATTCCCAGGGCAGCTATAATAGATTGGATATCCGTATCCGTACATATTATCAATTCTCCTTTCCCTATATTATATTAAAAATAAAAAAATATAAGTATAATAGATACCTAGATAAAAAATAAATATTATGGAAAATAAGTGAAATTTTGCAAGAAAAGAGTAGTGATATGATATAATAATAACATGGAGGGATTAAAATTGAAAAAATGTGTTTTAGTTTATAATCCAGAAAGTGGTAAAAGAAAAACAAAGCTCAATAAACAGAATTTAATTCAAATTGCAAACAAGTATCATTACCAGCTCTCCTTTGAAAAGACAAAAAGAAAAACAGGAGCAATAAAAGTATTTGAAAAATTACCAGAAAATATAGATTTAGCCATTTCTGTAGGAGGAGATGGAACGCTTCATGAAGCAATGGTCGGAAATCTAAGAAGAAAAAAGAAATTATTAATTTATCATCTACCACAAGGCACAGTAAATGATGTGGGTAGAATGTATGGAATGACAAAAAATATAGAGAAGGATCTAGAATTAATACTATCTGGAACAAAAAGAAATATTGATACTTGTCTTATCAACAAAGAACCATTTGTTTATGTTGCCTGTTTTGGTAATTTTGTAAATATATCATTTGATACCCCTAGACAGTTAAAAAAACACTTTGGTAAATTAGGATATATTATCTATGCTATTAAAAATCATATTAGAAAAGTAAAACAGTATCACATTAAATATATAGTAGATAATCATGAAGAAGAAGATGATTTTTCCTTTGCTTTTATTACCAATACGAACCATGTAGCAGGAGTAAATAATATTTATGATGATGTAAAACTAGATGATGGACTATTCGAAGTAGTGCTATGTAAGGCAAAAAGTATCAAAGAAATCGCAAGATTAGTAACAACAATTTTGGCAACTAATAATAAAAAACTAAAAAATGTAGTTTATTTTAAAACGGATAATTTAATTTTAGAGTTTAGCAAAATCCCGAAAGAATCATGGTGTGTAGATGGTGAAGAACTAAAACATAATACCAATCGCTTTACATTTTCTGTGAATAAAGAAGTAAACATGTTGATTCCAAATAAAAATGTAGACAAATTATTTGAAGGGGAAATAGAAAAATAAAAGAAACTATGTTATACTATGGAGTAGGTGAAGTGTATGGAAACAAAAAAGACAAAAAAAGAAATTGTAAAAATGCTTTTAAATACGGATTTAGGGGAAAAAGATGAGGAAGAGTTATTAGATTTACTAGTGGATCAACCAATTTCTATTGATGTAGATAAGCAAGAAGAAAACACAATGACATTAGGAGATCGTCTAGCAGACAAAATATCAGAAATTACAGGTAGTTGGACTTTTATCTTTTTATTTATTTCCTTTTTAGCCTTTTGGATAATTTTAAATGTCAAAATATTAAGTGATGGAAATAAAATTGACCCTTATCCATTTATACTACTAAATTTATTACTTTCCTGTATTGCTGCATTACAGGCTCCAATTATTATGATGAGCCAAAATAGGCAAGCTGAGAAAGATAGTCTTAGAAACCAAAATGATTATAGAATAGACTTAAAAAGTGAATTGATTTTAGAAGAATTACATGATAAAATGGAACAGATTTTAAAAAATCAAAAAAAGATATTAAACGAATTAAAAGAAAAAGACGAACAAGGGAGTATGACAAATGAGAAAAAAGCAAAATAAAGTGACAAGCTTAATCATTCTAGTAGTATTAGTTTTTTTAACTGCATGTACAAGTAAAGAAGAAAAAGACTATAAAGTAATGACTTGTACAAAGAATGCAATAACAAACAGTGAAAATACAGATATAGAAATCACAAATAAAGTATATTATAAAGATAATTATGTAAAAAAACTAGTAGCAACAGATAAAGTTACTAGCACAGATAGTAGTGTAATAGAAGAATATAAAAGTGCCTATCAAAAAATATATTCGGCATATGATGGACTAAAACACTATAGTAATAAAATTACAGTAACAAAAAATTCAATGACGAGTGTAACTACCATTGATTATGCTCATATTGATACAGATAAACTTCTAAAAATAGAAGGAGAAGAAGATAATGTTGTGGATGAAGAGGGAAAAGTACCATTAGAAAAGTTTATTGCATTTTATGAAAAATATGGAGGAAAATGTAAAAAATAATTTTTCCAGCCGTCCGAATAGTTCAAAAGGATAGAATACTTCCCTCCGAAGGAAGCGATGTGGGTTCGATTCCCGCTTTGGACACCAGATATTTGATAAAATAGGCATTTTTCTTTTATATTGAATTGTGCCAATTTAGAAATAAATTCAGAGAATAATAAAAAAATGTTTCAAATTACCAAAAGTATAGTATAATGTTTAGTAAGAAATGAACCTAAATGAAAAATTCAATCACTATAAAGTATTGAAATCATAAATAAAGGTTAGCGATAAAACTGCCGATTTAGTTTAGCGGTAAAACAGGCCCTTGGTAAGGGTCAGAGGACATTTCGACTATGTCATTCGGCACCAGTAAGCAATCTGTCCGAACTTTTATAGTTTAGGACTTAAATATATAAGTATCAATTTCAAATAAGAAGTTGGTACTTTTTAATTGTTTAAGTAAAGGAGGACAGATGAAATGGTAACTATTACAAAGAAAGAATTAGAAATTGATAATGAATTAAAGAATAAAATAGAATTTATATGTAGTTTTTGTAATACTACACCTACTATTATCAATGGCAATATTAGAAAAATTAATAAGACAAATTTAAACTACATAGAACCCCATAGAATTATTATTAAAGGTGTAACATTTTTAGTATTTAATTATTCTAATGAAATCTTTATTGAGAATTTATCTAATAAAATCAAATTGTCAGATTTAGAAATCTTTATTAAGCAATTAAACTAAATATAAGTATTTGTACCAACTTCCTTTAAAATCGTCTTAAAATAGGCAAAAAATGGTAATTATGTCTTGACTTTACATTAAAAGAATCTATAATAGGAAAGCAATAAAGGAAGTTTTATGTTTTTGTGGGGTTAATATAAAACAAATTTAATAATCAACATAATGAAATTTATAGAGGTGCAAGACATAAAACCTAATGTCTTTGTCGCCTCTTTTTTGATGAAGAATAAGAAAGGGATTTTATTTATGAATGAAGAAAAGAAAATTGCAGGAATTTATATTCGCGTAAGCACTGAAGAACAAAGTCGTGAGGGTTTTAGTTTACAAGAACAAGAGAAAAGATTAAAAGCAATGTGTGAGTATAAGGGTTATGAAATATATAAAGTTTATAAAGATGCAGGAATAAGTGCGAAAACTGGAAATAAACGACCAGCATTTGAAGAACTAAAAGAAGATATTAAAAATAAAAAATGTAATACTATTGTTGTGTTAAAACTAGATAGATTAACAAGAAGTGTTTATGACTGGGAAAACATAATGAAATTTTTAGATGAAAACAATGCTTATTTAGATTGTGCGAATGATGATATAAATACCACTAATGCAAATGGTAGAATGGTTGCAAGATTACTTACAACTGTTTCACAAAACGAAATAGAAAGAACAAGTGAAAGAACTAAAATAGGTTTAGCTGGTGCCATAAAAGTTGGGAACATTCCAAATAAAGCACCATTTGGATATAAGCATATAAATAAGAAACTTGTTATAGATCCACTTACAAAAGATGAAGTAATTAGAATATTTAATTTATATTATGAGGGAAATTCCTATCAAACTATCTCTAATATTTATAATGAAGAAAAAGTATTTGGAAAAACAAATTGGTGTGATAGTACGATTTTAAGAATATTAGAAAATGAAATTTATAAAGGCGATTATGTGCATGGAAAAAAGACAAATCATCCTACCTATTATGAAAATGTCGTTGAACCACTTGTATCAAAAGAATTATGGGAAGAATGCCAAGTACAAAAGAGAAAAAACTCTAGAAATTATAAACGAGATAAAGAATATTTGTTTTTACAAAAATTAAGATGCCCTAAATGTAATCGTATTTTAGGTGGTAATGCAACAAAAAAGAAAAATGGGAAAGTTTATTACTACTATCAATGTAATACTTGTAAAATAACAATTAAAGAACCTAAAATAGAAGAAACTATTAAAACTCTACTTGCTGATATTTTAGAATATGATAATGTTGTAAATGAATTCTTTTTACCGGTTTTAAAATCAAAATTAGAAAACCCCAAAGAAGAATTAAATAAAGAAATAAAGAATTTAAACAAGAAAAAAGAAAGAATTAAAAAAGCATATATTGATTCATTATTTACTGAAGAAGAATTTAAAGAAGAAACGAAAATTATTGAAGAACAAGTTGAATTTATTAATTCAAAACTATTAGAAAATGAACAAGCAGAACAATTAAACTTTACTATTGATGATATACTTTTAAAAAGAGATATGGACTTTATCAATAAAGTAAAATTACCAATATCTTATTATGCTTTTAACGATAATTGGGATTTACTAGATAGAGAGATTAAAGCAGATATTATTATGAGATATGCAGATGATATAGAACTTGAAATAGCAAATAATAAATATGAAGTAAAACAAGTTAATTTTAGAAGTACATTTTATAGTGATTTTGAAGAATTATATAAGCAAGGGTATATTGATAAAAAACGACCACTTACTTATAACTTTAATGGAATATGTGTAGATACTATTGTTAGGTATAGTGAATATTTGCCAATTAAAGAAGTTATGCAAAACTTGTATAGATTAAATGAATGTTACGAAGTTAATTTTTATAAAGGAACATACTATAAAGAAACTGAAAAATTAGATATGCTACCACTAAAAAATGACGAAGTGCCAATTAGAATATTCCCATTACAAGATAACAACAATGGAAATGAAAATTGGGTATCAATGGGAATGCTTGCAACAAAAAATACTCCTAATGATATAAAAGTAAATATTATAGATGTATTTGAAACAATACCAGATAATGTTAATGAATAAAATTATGAGACCTTTTACTCAACATTGTTTGTAAAAGGTACAAATAATTTTTAAGTCTTATGTAGTTTTATTTCATTACGAAGTTTTGAAATAATACGAAATAAGGCAGGTGGATTCTAAGGTTGCCTAAACCTTAGCCCCCATATTTTGATATGAACGATAGTGAGATGTCAAAATATATAGGGGGTTAGAAATTTCGTCAAGTGCAAAATTACCCTGCTATAAAAGTAGGATTCTATTTAGAAACGAAGAATATATTTAACGAAAAAATGATAATAATTGTTAAAATAGTATAAAAGTGTGATAAAATAATAAGTAATCAAGGGAGGTTTACCAATGAAATGTAATTATCCAGTTAAATATGTTGCTATGCCAATTATTGAACAAATTGGTTGGTGTCATGGGTTAAATGAATTAGAAAGAAACTATGATGTAGTTTGTTATATAGTATCTAAATGTTACCTATTAAGTGACAAAATTAGATATAAAGAAAATGGCAAATCTTTAAAAGAATATGAGGTTGTATTTCCATATCAAAAGAGACAGTATTATAGTTGGGAAAGAGTTATACCAGAATTTAATCTTATTAATTATGCCTGTACTAATTCGAATTTAGTAGATAAAGTATTTGATAATTATGAAGAAGCACTAGAATTTGCAACGCAAAAAAATAAAGAATTGTGTGATAAGACTTGGGTTTATTTACCATACACAGAAGATTTAGATGAAAGAATTTTAGAAAAAAAACAAGAATTTAACGATAGGTTATCTAGTTATAAAATGTTGGAACAACAAATTTTAATTAATACATCTGATTTAGAGCAATCTAATGTAAAAGAATTAAATAAATTAATAATAAATAATAAAGGTAAAATTAAAGTTCTATCTAGAAATTTATATGAACATTTAAGGTTTTCTTCTGTTTCTAATTTTATTGTGTATTCTGTATATCCAGAACAATATGAGAAATTAATAGCATTAGTTGGTAATCAAGATGTGTGTGATGTTTCAAGAATTATTGGAAATGTCAGCCCAATTTTATACAATAAATCAAATAATAAAAATATTATGGTTATTAATCAATATGGTAATGTTTTATATTACATAAACGAATGGGAATATTTAATAGATAATAATGAACAAAAAATGCCATCTGTTGAATTGAAATCTATATCTGATGAAATAGAATGTTTATTTACAACAGAAACTCTTGAAGATATAGTATTGAGTTTCAAACGACATGAATATATAAATCTAGATGAAATTCAAGGTCCTATTTTAAAGAAAACACTATTCGATAGAAATAAAAAATAAGAATCAAAAATATTGCTACTTATTTCATTATTTGTTAAAATATTATTAGAAATTGATACAAATATTGTATTGATCTTACTTTAGCGAAAAAAGTTTGAAATAACTTTCTTACTCGCACCATTATTTTGTTGATAAATAAGAAAGTCACTCAATTATAAGTGGCTTTCTTATTGTTTTTATGATTTAGCGTAGACAACATGTAGACAACAAAAAACTATTAATCAAATAGATTAATAGGCTCTATCAAGTCGTTTAAATTTTTATGAGTATAAGTACCTGCGAGTGTGTAAAAAAATCTGTGTAAATGACATCTAACCACGATATTTTGGAACTTTAATAGTTCCTTTTTTGTTATCTAAATAATAACATATATTATTTAATTGTCAAAGAATTTATATTCTATTATCAAACATAATAGATAGTTCTGATAAAATAGATCCCCAATTTCTATAAGCCTGATCCCATTTTTTAGATATATTTTTAGTAGATAAATATAAACATTTTAATAAAGACATATCAGTTTTATATCAAAAAAGCGAGTTATGACAATGTATTTATTGAGAATAGATTATCACTCGCATTTTTATAATAACAGATTTGTTAATAAATTAAAAGACTATTAACAAAATTTACTTTGTCAACAGCCTGAAAGGACACAAGTCCTTTTAAAAATGCTTTTTTGTAAACTCTAAAGTACTATAGTTATAACGCTTTACTTTTGTAAATCTCTCATCTGTTTGAAATATTTCTATATCCCTGATTTTACTCATGCAACTTTTGGATGGAGTGTAAGGTTCTTCTTGCTCCATTCTTTTTAATAATTTTTTCATTTTTGGTGTTTCCTTTGATGGATGACTAAAATAATAAGAATGTTCATTTTGGTATCTCTCTAGTAGTTCATAATAATTTTTTTGACTTCCAAATTTATCTTGATAACATTTCTTTTTAGGATCAAATGGGTATAAGAGCATTGTTTTTTCTACTAGTCCAAACATTAATTTTTCTAATTCTACTTTCGCATGAAAGTTATTATCTGCTTTATAAATATCAGCAAGATGAGCCATTAAGTAACCATATAAAGTACTTTTATTCTCATCTTTTAGATTAGGATTGATATAAAATGAGGTAATAAGTGCATATAACAAGCGATAAGATGCCTTTACAGTGTTATTTGCCAAATTTGTCATAATGGTACTGTGGTCGATTTTGTCTTGATAATCTAGGTTTGCCATTAAATACTTAGTGTTTTCGAAAGCAATCGTTGGTTGCATCCGAATTAATAAGTATAATGTTTTCATAGCGTTGACATCATGAATTTTAGAAAGTTCTATCATCTTCTTTTGAATGGTAAGCTTATCTTCTTGCAAGATTCCACTTTTTATAATTTCTGTAATTTCTTTATGATAATTTTTTGGCATAATAAGTCCCTCTTTTCTTTCATTGCTTATTATAGAGAAAATAAAGATAGAAGGCAAGAATTATTTCATTGTATGAAAAAAAGAGAGCAGTTCATACTAAAAAGGAAGGAGATGAATTTATGCAAGAAAACTACGAAGTAGTACCTAACATTATTACAGGAAAGGATCTAGATTATCTATCAGACATGTTCAATTGGAATTGTTCTATCTATAAAAAGCTAAGTAATTGTATTCAACAAGTAGAGGAAAATGATGTGAAAGATATCATAACACGTGCTAGCAAAATGTTTCATGAAAATACAAATACAATCTTAAATATTTTAAATCAAGGAGGATCTAATGAATAATAAAATATCCAATCCCAAAGTAGAAGTGCCTAAAGGAATGAAGTTAAATGATAAAGACCATCTAGGAGATTTGCTTAGCTCTCTAAAATGTATAGAAAAAGACTATGTAGTGACAATGACAGAGGCAAGTAATGAGCATTTATATCAAAGTTACTATGATATGTTTTTAAATATTGCCACTATGCAACGAGAAGTTTTTGAATTGATGTTTCAAAAAGGATGGTATTCCCTAGAAAAAGCAGAGAGTATGAAAATAGATGAGAAAGCACAAATGCTAGGAGTAGAACTATCAGATTTAAACGGATAATAAAAATAAGAAGAGCTTATAATTTACATCTTCTTATTTTTTGTTTTAGTTCTATAAAATAACGGATAGTATTACTCTTATTTGCAATCAAACGACGAATAGCAAGTAAAAAAGAAATTTTATCTGTATTTTCATTGATATCAAAAGAAGAAGTCCCCCCCTATATAAAGTCATAAAATTATATAATGCTAAAGAAACAAAATTAGCAGAACAAAAAGAATCAAAGTGACAACTATCAAAAACATCAATATATTGTAAGAAACCATTTTGATTAATCAAGATATTATCAAAATTAATATCTCCTCCCACAATCTTATTTTCATGAACACGCCTCAAAATAAGACTTGCATCTTTAAAAGAATGAAGCATCTGATCAAAATTAAAAAAAGAGTAGTCTTGATAATAATCATATAATATCTCTGAATTTTTCAAATGATGGATAGCATAAGCTTCTACCTTATCCTCTTCTACATATAAAGTATGAGGGAACAAAAACCTATCAATAGAAAGATCCTTCATTTCCCATCCATAAAAAAGCTCTTTCTTTTCTTCCATAGTATAACGATCTAAAACCTTCATAGCCGCACTCCATCAGAATCTATATATAAAGTGGCATTCGTCCCTTGTTTTGAATAACGTTTTAAATTCTCTAAATGAAGTGTACTAAATTTTATTCTTTCCATAGAATCGCTCCATCGCTCCCTATTATAAAATAAAGGACTCTGAAGTACAGAAAAAATCATTTCCCATAATTTCCCATAATTCTTTGATAATTCTCTGATAATTGCTTGATAAGATGGATACATCAAAAGGAGATGATGCCAATAAAATAGAAAATCAAAAACAAACCAAATATGTTGAAATACCAAATAATACTATTAATATAAATGTAGGAAGAGAAGGTGGTAAGAAAATAGAAAAATAAAAAAAATAGTGATATACTATAAATAGGTGAAGTATTATGTATACAATTTGTTTAGCAGAAGATGAAAAAGATTTATCGAATTTAATTAAAGCATATTTAGAAAAAGCAGGCTACCAAGTGGTAATATTTGAAAAAGGAGGGGAGGCAATTGCCTACATTGGTAATCCCTGCAACTTATGGATCTTAGATATTATGTTAGGAGATGATATCAGTGGATACGATGTAATCAAGGCTATCCGAGAAAAAGATTCTCACGTACCAGTCATATTTACATCAGCAAGAGATCAAGACTTGGATAAAATCTTAGGATTAGAACTAGGAAGCGATGATTACATTACAAAACCTTATTCTAGTAAAGAACTTGTCTTAAGAGTCAACAATATTATTAAGAGAGTTTATAAAAACAAAAATACATTGATTACTTATAAAGACTATATAATTGATGAAGTAGAACGAATAGTAAAAGAAGAAGACAAAGACATTATTTTAACAACACTAGAGTTTGATTTACTATTACTGTTTGTAAAAAACGAAAGAAAGAGCTTTTCAAGAGAGGAGATTCTAAACTCTGTATGGGGAGATGACTATTTTGGCTCAGATAGAGTCGTAGATGATTTGGTTAGAAGACTCCGAAAGAAAATGCCAAAACTTAAAATCTCTGCAATTTATGGATATGGGTACCGACTATGAAATCAATGACATCAAAACTTTCAAGACAACTCTTATGCTTAATAGTCGCAACATTTGCTATTATCTTTATTGCACTAGGGGTCATAATTCCCAAAGTCTTAATGCCTGTTGCAGAAGAAAATATTTATAATTATCTAAGAGAACCATTAGCATTAATTGAATCCAGTACAAAAACAGACTTGCTGAATACAGAAGTTGGCTACTTATACATTGTAAATGACTCTATTATTGCCAGTGAAAACATATACGATATTATTAAAGTCAAAGATCCCAAAGTGCTTTTAAAAAAACTAACCAATAACTATGGAAAATTTGACTACCAACATAACACCTATTATTACTATACAATTAGAAAAGATGCAGTTGTAAAAGTTGCAATTAGTAATGACATCTATATTAACCGAATCAAAGCCAAAATTTTAGGGGCAATATTACCAATTATTTTGGCAACCTTTCTCATAATATCTTTAATATTAATTATATGGAGTGGATTTATTGTAAGAAAAATAGAAAAGCTCAAAAATAAAATTGATAATATTGATAATGATGATTATAACCATAAAGTGGATTTTGAAGTGGATGATGAAATGCGTTCTTTAGCACTTGCTATTGAAGATATGCGAATCACTCTTAAGAACCAGGAAGAGTATCGCAATCAAATGTATCAAAATATATCACATGATTTTAAAACACCTCTCACCGTTATAAAATCGTACGTGGAAGCTGTCCAAGATGGAGTAGAAGAAAAAGAAATCGCTCTAAAAGTAATTGGAGAGCAAACAGGAAAATTAGAACAAAAAGTACACTCACTTCTTTACTTAAATAAACTAGACTATCTCAAAAATTCAAAAGATTTAAATATTGTCCTAGTAGATATGAAAAAGACTCTAGAAGAAGAAGTATCAAAATTTAAATTTCAACGAAAAGATATTAAATTTATTCTAGAAATGGATAAAAGATCAAAATATTATGGTACCGAAGAACATTGGGAGACCATATTAGACAATCTATTAGGAAACTTTATGAGATACGCAGATACAACAATAAAAATAACTGCGAAATTTAACAAAATTATCTTATATAATGATGGAGCCAATATCAATAATGATTTACTAAATGGAATTTTTACTCCGTTCCGTAAAGGAATCAAGGGAGAGTTTGGCTTAGGATTATCCATTGTCAAAAAAACTTTAAATATGATAGGTTACGATATTAGTATAAAAAATGAGAAAAAAGGTGTATCATTTATAATTACAAAAGGAATTCCCAAATAGAATTCCTTTTTTTGGTTATACTAAAAATGGTGATAGCATGAAAATATTAATAACGGGTGCCACAAGTGGAATTGCTTATAATGTAGCAAAACAGTTAATAAAAAGAGGACACACACTTTATTTAGGAAGTAGAACAGAAAAAGAAAAAGACTATTTAAAAGAAAAATTAAACCAGGAAGATCTAGATGCTATTTGTTTAAAAATAGATGTAACAAATCAGAAAGATTTAGAAAAAGTTGAAAATATAGAAATAGACTGTTTGATAAGTCATGCTGGAATTGGAATAGGAGGAAGCATTTTAAATACAGATATCAAAGATTTAAGAAAGGTATATGAGACCAATATTTTTGGGAATTTTGAACTAGTACAAAGAGTTTATCATAATATGACACTAAAAAACAAAAAGGGAAAGCTATTTATTACTTCTAGTCTAGCGAGCATGCTTCCGTTTCCTTATCTAGGTTTTTACACCTCATCAAAAGCAGCTATCTCACTTCTAACATTTACAATTAGAAAAGAATTAAAGATACTAAATCCCAATATTTCAGTTTCACTAATAGAACCAGGTGCCTATCACACGGGATTTAATCAAGTAATGATTGATAAAAAAGGAAAACTACTTTGGAAGGAAGAAGAGATAGAAGAACAAAGTATCACAAGACTGCAAAGAAATCTATTTGCTATAATTGAAAAAAAGAAATTTTCATCAATTGTAAAAAAGATAGTAAAAGAAGTAGAAAAAGAAAATCCTAAATTTAAAATTCGTGCTCCCATTTTGCAAATAGTAGGAACAAAACTATATTTGCTAATTTTTAGGTAACAAAAATTTCCAAAAATATATTGTCAAATGGTATTTAATTTGTTATAATCATGTTGTTTGTTATATCTAACAAATAAATGGCGATGTAGCTCAGCTGGCTAGAGCGTTCGGTTCATACCCGAAAGGTCGGGGGTTCGATTCCCTCCGTCGCTACCATTATGAATTTTAGAACCTTTTATAGGTTCTTTTTTTATTGTAAATTCAATGAATTTAAACAATTTGAAATTTAACTAAATTTCTGTTCCCCACAGCGTACCCCACAAATAAAAAAGATAGAATTTTAAATATCTATCTTAATCTTGTTAACCTCATCGATTAATTCATCAATAAGCTTATGAGTATAGACACGTTTAGTTAAGTCTTCTATGCTGTGTCCCATAATTAATTTAATACAATGTTCATCTAATTTATAACGACTTGCAAGAGTAGCAAAGGTGTGACGACAGTCGTATGGCGTATGTTCTAAATTAAGTTTTTTAAATCGTTTTTTGACTGCTTGATAAATATTGTCAGAAGAAGCATAGCTATTTAAGACTCTGTTATCATAAAGATTATGAAATACTTCTTTGATGTCATTATGGAGAGGAATAACACGGTTTAGACCAGCCTCTGTTTTTGAACCTGTTATAAAATAGTCATCGTGAACTTCGCTAATTACAAGGGCTTCACCAGGTCTAATACCAGTGTAAATCATACACAAAACTAGATCGACGACAGGTTCTCTATGATTCCACAAAAACTTAATTTCCTCTTCTGTAAATGGTTTGTGCTTAGTTGATTGAATATTTTTCTTTTTAATAACTAATTTTGATACATCAGCGCCAACTTCAATATTCTTTGCTTTAGCAAATTCCCACATTTCGTGATATAAACTAATAACTTTTTTTTGATATTCTGGGCTCAGATGGTTCATTTTTTCATCAATTATTCTTTGTAAATCTTCTGTTGTTATATTGTTAAATGGTATTTTGTCTAATTCCGTATAAAATTTTTTATACGATATATATTTTTCATATGCTTTTATTTTTTTGCTTTTATATTCGTAAAACATTCCAAATAAGTATTCAAAGCATACATTTCTCATATCTGTATCAAATAAGTTATTATGATATTTATCACGTATCATACGTCCCTCAGCTTGTGTTCTAGCATATCCGATTGTTTTTCTAGTTGGTTTCGCAGTTAACGTTTCATAGTCAAATACCCAGCCGACAACAAATCTTACTCTGTATGGTTTTCTTCTCTTAGTTTTATCTTTTTTTGCACATACTAGTTCAACACTTCCATATGAATTTTGCGCTCTCATCGTATTCCTCCTAACAAAAAAGAGTAGGTTACTCTTTAATTTTTACTATCTTGTTCATATTTGTTTATTAAATAATCGATCTGTTCGTTAAATTCTTTTTGTGATATAATTTTTTTATTAAATTTATTTTTTAAATTCGTTAACTTTAGATATAAATTATTTTTATCTACAATTGATGTATCTATTTTTTTTGTATACGTTAAACGTTTTTTTATTAATCTCGATAGTCTTCCCATCATCCCTCCAACAGTACCATCCCAATTAAAACCCATGTCAACTGCATATTTACATATTTTAATTGCATCATCATACATTTTAAACTTATCATATAATAGACAAGTATAATAAAAAGATTTATAACTAATTACTATAGGATATTTATCATCTACTTGTCTAATTTCATTATTGTAATCACTAATTTTATCTGCTATAGAAATATCATCAAGGCAATTCTCTATAAAATTTTTAATGCTTCTATTATCAAATTCTTTTAAATTATTAGCAACTTGGTATAGTGATGGCAATGTTTGCTCATAATGCAAGTGTTTATCTAAATATTGCTTATATTTCTTTTCTATTGAAGAAATTGTATTTGCTATTTCTTGTTGTTTTTTCTTTTCTTCTTCCCATTCTTTGATTACTGGGCTATTTTTATTAACTGAACTAAGCATATCAATTGTTTTAAAAAACATCACAATTGCTTCCTTTCTATTTATTGTTTACTAGCATACTTTTATCAAAATTAATTATTTAATATAAAATCAATATATCTGTCTGCTTCATCTTCTAATCCATCAATTTTAAATTCTAACAATTCTTCATCTAAATGCTTTAATTCGAAATGAGCTATTTCGTGAAGAATAGTTCTTTTTTTCTTTTCATCCGAAAGACTTTGATTAATTGCGATTAGAATCTGCTCTTTGTATTTGTAAATAAAACCATATACATACCTAGGAAGCCTTACAAACCTCATTTCGATGTTGTGGTAGTATAAATACTCATCTTGAGTCATTTCTCCTTGCAAAACAGATATAAACATAGTATCAGCCTCCTTTAATATTCTTTTAATTTATCAAAGCACTGATACTGCTTGTGCTTTATTGATTGTTGTCTACATCATCCATAAAACCTTTGATGACATTTAAGACCATTTTTTTGTCACGGTCATTTTTTAATTCGCTTGCTTTACTATATAAAGCTTTCATTGTTGGGTCTTGTAAGTCATTAGCGATACTCTTCAATAGCTCTTGATTTTCTTGTGAATTATCAATGCACGATTCTTTAGAGTCTTTGTTCAAAATTTTATAATCTATACCTAGTTCATCCATTTTTTTTATTACATCAGAATACGATTCTTCTGAGTCAGAACAAATTGTGAATGTTGTAATCATTTCTCCACTATATTTATAATCGTTGTCATCCTGCAAATCAAATCCATCAAACTTAATTTCATTTTTTTTAGAAATATCGTCATAAGCAAGGTAGTCAATAGTACAATCCATATACTTAGCTAATTTTCTTATAGTGGATAATCTTGAATTATCAGCACTTTTCTTATTGTAAAAATCTCTTAGGGTTGTATACGGAATATCTGAGTTTATTGCCAATTTTTTTAAATCTGGAATATTATTATCTTCCATAAATTTATCTACTTTATCGTTAAAAGTCATAGTATTAATCTCCTCAATTCATTTATATTATACATTTTCTTTTTCGTTATGTAAATAATTAAAAAACGAATTTCCGTATTTTTTTTTAAAATTGTATTGACAAATACGATACTTCGCTCTATACTGGGAATGTCGATACGAAATTACGTATCAGAAGAAAGGAAGTGAATTATGTATCCAAATTTAGAAGCAGAACTTGCTAGGAATAATATTACACAGATTAATGTATCGGAAGTGCTGAATATTAGAACGTCAACAACAAGTGACAAAATGAATGGGAAAACGGACTTTAAATTAAGAGAATGTAAAAAAATTAAGACCACATATTTTCCAAATTTAGGCATTGAATATCTTTTTGCAACAAAAGATGAATTATTAGGAAAGGAAGATGATAAAAATGAATCTTGGTGTAGAAGAGGCAGCAAGACTGATGAGTACGAAGAGTAAAATGAATCCACACGGAAAAAAGATAACACCACAGTTCGTACGATTAGGATTACAACAGAAAGCCTTACCAATCGGAAGTGCGACTTTAAATCCAGGCGGAACATATACTTATTACATTAGTCCTAAACTGTTTCAAGAGTTTACAGGAATAAAATTAACAGATGACTACTTTGAGTACACAGAAAAAGACATAAAAAAAGAGAATATCGAAGCTACCAACTCTGAACATTCTCTTTAACTAAAATGAAAATCTTGTATTTAAGAATTTCGGCTTTATTATATCACGAATTTCTAGGAAATGCAAGGTTTTCAGGAAAGGAAATGATAAAATGGAAGATTTAGAAATGATGAATATAATCCATCAAAATTACAGAAAACAATTTGAGTTAAAAAAACAAACAAAAACAAATGATAGCAGAATAAAATCAATAGTTGCTATTTTTACTACAATTAGTTTTATTGCATTCTTTGTGGCATTGTTAATATTAATCTCTGCAGTTGAAAATATGAGATTTTAACAAATAAACCAGTTCTTTGAAAATTTATAATAAAAACCTTTACGTCAAACTAAGACACATTTTAAGAAATAGAAAAAATATTAGAAAGGGGGTTGCATTCTGTCGGTATATAATGTATAATTAAAAATGTACAGACAAGAAGAAAGGGTGATATGATAAAAGGAAGTAAAAAAGAAAATGGAAAAACAAAACATCTTGATATAAGATTAACGGAAAAAGAATATCAAGACATCTCAGAAAAAGCAAAAAACAAGAATATGACAAAATCAGAGTATATTCTGCATTTAGTAAAAAAAGACAAATAAAAAAAAGACTGAAATGTGCTTAAGTTTTGACAGACAAGAACACATAATCAGTCTAGATTATGAACCCACTAGAAAAGTGAATTCTTTTATATTATATAAAAAATAAAAGAAGTTTTCAACCTTTTTTCTAGTGGTAACAGGGAAAGAGGTTTTTATTATGAATAAATTTATAAATTATTTTTTTGAAGAAGAAGAAAAAGAATTAATAGAGACATACGGTTATTTATTAAAATTAGCCATTATAACGGTGCTTTTTATCATTCTAGGGGTGTTTGCTTAGTGATAATAGAAATACCTGTAGTGCCTGTTCCAAAATGGGATAGCAAGCCTATGTTTGACTATTTTGAGGAACTAAAGGGATATATGATTATTATTAATGCAAAACGTGATTGTAGAAGAATCAAGTTACTTACAAAAACGGTTAAAAAGGCATTAGAAAAAGAAATGATAAAAAGAACGGGAACTAAGCCTGTAGTGAAGTTTAGAATTATAGGAGGGTAAATGGAAGAGAAAAAAATAAAGTCATTTATGTTTTATAGTAACTACTATTTACTAATTAAATTGCTACCTAAAAACGACCAAGAAAAGATAGTTCTTTCTATACTAAAATTTATGTTTGAAGATATAGAACCAGAATTTGATGATAGTAGTCAATTATATGCAGTATGGACGAACATACAAATGGGGTTAAAAACAAGTAAAAGAAATGCTTTGAATGGTTTAAAAGGTGGTGCACCAGTAGGTAATAGTAATGCAGAAAAAACAACCCACAAAACAAGCCAAAAACAACCCACAAAACAAGCCACAAAACAAGCCAAATGGGAACCCAAAAAACAAACAAATAATATTTCTACTTTCTACTTTCTACTATCTAATTTCTACTATCTACAAGATAAGAGATTATTAAGAGAGAAGATGAAGAAGTGGCTTGATTACAAATGGGAGAGAAAAGAACCATACCTAGAAACTGGTTTTAAGTCTTTGCTAACACAAGTAGAAAATAATACCAAACAGTTTGGGCAACAAGCCGTTATCTGTTTGATTGATGAATGTATGGCTAGCAATTACAAAGGAATTATATTCGATAAATTGAAACAAAACCAAACTAGTTCAAAGAAAAACAGCAATCTTTTTAGAGAAATAGCTGAGGAGGAGGGAATAATTTGAATCGAGAAGAGGCAATAAAGATACTAACGATACTGAAAGCCAATTATCAAAATTTGTATAAAAATATTTCCAAAAAAGAAGCAGAAGATATTATAAAACTATATCAGACAATGTTTGAGGGTTGTGATTATAAACTGGTTAACTTAGCTGTTGTGGAACTTATCAATACTTTTCAGTATCCACCGACTATTGCCGATATTAAAAACAAAATGTATGACTTATGCAATGAAGATGAAAGCCCAACAGAATTATGGAACAAGTTACTAAAAGCAATTCGTAATGGAACTTATGGTTATTTGACAGAGTTTGAGAAATTACCCGATGAAGTGAAAGAATTTGTAAGAGAACCAAGACAATTACAAGAGCTTGCACAAATGCCAAGCGAAACAATTAATTCGGTTGTAAAAGGACAATTTTTGAAACAAATAGAAAATATTAAACAAAGAACAAAAGAAAAAAATATGATGTGCCCGGAAACAAAAAGACTATTGGGACAGTTTTTACAAGGAAGAATGATAGAAGAAGTAATAGAATGAAAAGGAGAAAAGTATGATTACAGTTAAATTAACAAATTACGAACGTAATGATTTAGTAAGAGTTTTAGAAAGTGCAATGGAAAATTATAAATCAAAATTTAAAAACAAAAAAATAACAGAATATGAGTATTCAGATTACATTGATAAAATTTCAACATTGAAAGAGAATTGATGGTATTACGCCACAAAACGACTTTGGATTACAAAAAAATATAGAAAATATGTTATTTGGAGAAAATTAAATGGGTTGGATTATGACAAAAGAACAGTTTCAAAGACAAGCAAATGAGTATGACAAAGTAAAAATAAGATGTAAATGTGGTCATAAACTTGTGATTCCTGTTTGGGTAGATAAACAGATTTGTGGTTGGTGTGGTTACTATGTATATCGAAATAAACAATTAGAATTTAAAGAAAAGTTAACAAAGGAGATGAAGAGAAGTGTATAAGTGCTTACATTGTGGCTATGTGTTTGAAGAGCCAGCAACGTATAGTGAAGACTGCACACCTGGAGGTGTATTTGAAAGTGGAAGTTTTATAAATCGCTACGAAGGATGCCCAAAATGTTCCTGTGGTTACGAAGAAGTATTTGAGTGTGATGATTGTGGTAATTTTCTAACATTAGAAGAAGCAGAGAACAAAGACAAAAGATATTACTGCACTGATTGTTTTGAGGAACGTTATGCGGATATGTGACTATTACAAGTTAAAAAGAAAGTATAACAGATTGTTAAATGACTATGAAATCTTAAAAGAGGATTATGAAAGATATAAAAATAAAAGTAAGAAATTAATTAAACATTTGAGAATAGAAAGGAGACTTTTAAAAAAACAAAATGACACAAGTAGAAAGAATTGAGAAACATTTAAGAGATTTTGGTTCGATTACAACTTGGGAAAGTTTTGAAGAATATGGAATCACTCGTTTATCAGCAAGAATCAAAGATCTAAAATTGTTAGGATATGAGTTTGATGAAGAATGGTTGACCAGAAAGAATAGATATGGAAAAACGATAAGCTTTAAAAAATATATTTTGAAAAAGGAGAATTGATATGGAAAAAATTAAAGAAGCAAAAATAGTAGAAGAAACTACATTAATAAAACCAGAGTTTAAAAGCGAAATAAAAGCCGAAATTAAGACGTTAGGACAAATTGAAGATAATATTCAAGAGGTTAAAGAATATGCTTTAAAACTGGCTAATTATTACGAAAATATAGTATTTGAAGAAGACACAACGAAAGAAGCGTCTAGCGAAAAAGCGGAAGTTAAAAAATTTAAAGATAAAGTCACTAGATTTAGAATTGATATTAACAAAGAATACAATAAACCTTTAGATAAGTTCAATTCTGAGGCTAAAGAAACAGAAAAGATTCTAGAAAATACTTATAACTCAATCAATAGTCAAGTTACGCACTATCAAAATGAGCAGAAAGAAATTAAAAGAGAAAAAAACAAAAAGTTCTTTTATGAGTATGCAGAAAGTAAGGATATTGATTTCTTAACTTATGAGCAAGCAAACATCAATATTACCTTAAGTTTATCAGATAAGAAAGCAAATGAGGAAGCAGCACTATTCATTGATAAAGTCGTAGGCGATATTAATTTAATCAATACGCAAGATAATGTAGATGAAGTAATGATCGAGTATAAGAAAGATTTAAATGTATCAAGGGCTATTACAGAGGTTAAAAACAGACATATTGAACTTAAAAATATACATCAAGAAAAAGAAATTAAAAAAGAGCAAAAACTAACAGATGAAGAAATGCTAAATAAGATTGAAAGTTTATCAGCCCCAAAAGTGATGGACAACAACAGTGGACAAGAAAGTGGACAACAAGAAATACTAGAACTCACTTTTAAAGTTAGAGGAACAAGAGACAAATTAAAATTAGTAAAAGAATTTTTGGATAACGGAGGATATGATTATGAATAATAAAGAAGAATTACAAAAAAGTAATTTAGCAGTAGTTTATGAAGTTGACGGGCAACAGATTAAATTGACACCTAAAATCGTACAGGATTACATAGTGAGTGGAAATGCAGAAATAACAATTCCAGAATTTAAACTTTTTACAGAATTGTGCAAGGTAAGACAGTTAAATCCATTTTTAAAAGAGGCTTATTGTATAAAGTATTCAAATAGTGAACCCGCACAATTAGTAGTAGGAAAAGATGCAATTGAGAAAAGAGCTGTTAAAAATAAAAACTATGATGGTATGGAAAGTGGAATAATTGTTATTAGAGAAAATTATTCAGAAGAAATAATTAGGAACGGAACTTTTAAATTACCAAGTGAAACTTTAGTAGGTGGTTGGGCAAGAGTATATCGAAAAGACTGGACACACCCTATTTATTGCAGTGTTACATTGGAAGAATCAATTCAAAAAAAGAAAGATGGAACACCAAATAAGAATTGGGCAAAGCAACCTGCAACAATGATTGAAAAAGTCGCTAAGGTAAGGGCATTAAGAAGTGCTTTTGTTGAGGATTTAGGCGGAATGTATGAAGCGGAAGAAATGAATGTAGAATTACCAGAAATAAGAGAGGAAGATAAAATTATCCAACAAGATGATATTCCAGAAGCAGAAGTTGTAGAGAAAACTGATATAAAGTCTGTTGATATAAATGAATTATAAAATAATAAACAGTGGTTCTGATGGCAATGCAGTAGTTGTGAACGAAATGATTCTTATCGATTGTGGAGTTAGTTATAAAAGATTAGGTCCTTATGTCGATAAACTGAAATTAGTTTTCATAAGTCATTGCCATTCAGACCATTTCAATAAACGAACAGTCAAATTACTAGCAAAGAACCGTCCTACACTGCGTTTCGCAGTAGGTAGCTACCTAGTTAACGATTTAATAGAAAAAGGTGTAAATAAGTCGAATATTGACGTCATAGAAGTAGGAAAAACTTATGATTATAGATTATTTGAGATTAGTCCAGTAAAACTTTATCACGATGTGCCAAATATGGGACTAAGACTGTTTATGAATGATGAAAAGTTGATATATGCGACCGACACAAGAACATTAGAAGGTATCAAGGCAATAGGTTACGACTATTACCTGATAGAAGGAAATTATAAAAATGAAGAAGAGTTACACGAACGCGCTTACAATGATTTTTATGAAAGCAGAGTCAAGACAACACATTTAAGCAAAGAACAAGCAACACAATGGATTCTAGAAAATATGAAAGATGACTCAGATTATAAATTTATGCACGAACACAAAGAAAGGAAAGATGAAGAATAATGAATAGAAATGAAATGATTACAAACATCAATGATTTATTTGATGAAAATATGAGTTTAAGAAATGAATTGGAATGTCAAAAGCAATATTACGACAATATAACACGAAATGATGAAAAAAATAGTACTATCTACATCATGAACAATATGGAACGAAAAATTTATGATGTGGGTTTAAAGACTCTATTTAAAGAGTGTTTTAAACCTTGTTATGCAATGAAAAATTATGGTAGTGATAAGTTTTATAGTTTCGAAGAATGGTCAGATAAATCAATAAATTTAGATGGTTTTAATGATGTTTCGAAGAATGAATTTATCAATCTATTTTCTGAAAAGATGAAACCAGAATACGAAAATAGATTAGAAAAAGAAAAACAAAAAGAGCAGGAGGAAGAATAATGAAAAAATTTAGTGAAGAATGGTTTCAAAATAAGTTGAAGCAATACAAAAATATGACACCTGGCTATCCAAAGAAACTAACTGCAACAAAGGGATATAAGCCTAATTTAAGAAGAAAAGATACAAGAGAACAAAGAGTAGAATCTCTTTATAGATTAGCAGAAGAAAAAGGAATAAAACTAGATAGGATAAATCTTTATGAAAAGACATTTTGATGAAACAGGTAGAATAGTAATACCAAAAGAAATGAGAGAGGAATTAGACTTTGGAATTAATGATTTTGCTGAAATAGAACTGATAAACAACAAGATAGTTATTACTAACCCAGAAAATGATGATAAGCAAAAACAACTTGAGTTTTTAATGGAACGCGAAAACAAGTTACAAAGGATTGAATACATAATAAAAAATATAAAATCAGTTGAAATAGAAGATATAAAGAGAATATTGGAGGATTAGATGGAAGAAAAATTATTAAAGATTATTAACCATTATGGGGTTATACCACAATTAAAGTATTTTCAAAGTGAAGTATTCGAATTGAGTGAAGCAATTGTAAGACATGATGAAGAAGCATATCCAAATGACATTTCAACAGAGCATATAGCAGAAGAGATAGCAGATGTTGCTGTTATGTTATTACAATTTAAAGAATATTACCATATTGATGGAAATGATATTTTAAAAATAATGAATGAGAAAATAGATAGACAATTAAAAAGAATTGATAAAGAAATCGAGGTTATTTAATGAAATTAGGACAAAAAGTTAAATGCAGTGGTTATTTAAAAAAAATAAAAGGATTAGATTATATATATGCTAATAAGATTCATTTTGATAGAGAAAACAAAATAAATGATTATATGCTAGATGAACCAAGAATTTATTTAGAAAATATTGATGATGGTGAATATAAGCAGAAAACAATGGAACTTATACATAAAGAGTTTAGAGCGGTTGCAGTTGAGAAGAAAACAGTTTCTACTGAAAATTTTTATAGTCAAGTAACTGAAAGTATTTATGATCCTGTTACGTTCGGTTATATAGATGAACGACTTTTAGATAAGGTAAAAGTAGAAAAGATTAATTATATAGAATGTTACAAGGTTTATTATGCTATGGGTAAAAGCAGGTTAGTTCCAATTGATTTAGTTGAGGAGATATTATGTTAGAAGAACTCAAAGAAGATATAAAACAATTCAATGATACATTAGAAACATACGAACAGTTAGAAACAGAAGACATTGACTTAGCTTATGATTTAGCTAAACAATCTCTTCTACTTGCTAATCGTTGGAATGAAATCATGCTCGATAGTGCTAAATATTGTACTTTAGTAGAAACAAGTAGAACACTATTTGAAAAGTGGGCTTATCACAAATACAGAATACTTATGACTATGCACGAATTTTCGAGGGTAACTTGGCGACAAGGCAAAGAAGAGTATAAGAATGGATTTATTAATGAGGAATAAGGGAGTGATAGTCATAAAAACGCAAAGAACTAAAGAATTAGAAAGATTACTAGCTAATAGATTTAACGATAGAAATGATTTCTTTGTATTTGAGTGTACCTATGGTTGGTACGGAAAAGAGATAGTAGATTGTATTATGTATAATTGTCAAAGAGAAGTACATTGTTTTGAGATAAAGCAATCAGTACAAGACTTTCATAGTAAAAATAAACTTTCGTTTTTTGGCAATAAGAATTATTTTGTAATGCCTTATGAGTTGTATGAAAAAGTAAAAAATGAATTAAATGATAATTTTTTAGGTATTGGGGTATTAGTGCCTATTCAAACTCCGAAATTTGGTGAAAAAGATTATGTTTATGATGTTTATGACCAGTTACTATGTATTAGACAAGCAAGGAGACAGGAATTAAAAGCTGATAAAGAAGTAATTTTATCATCAATGCTAAGAAGTATGCAACGTGATAGAATCAAGAGATGTTAAACATAAATAAAGAAGAATTCTGTATAATGCCTAAAGATAAATATTACAGCACAAAAAGGACAAGCATATATTCACATCGCCACGAAGTGTTTTTTGGGATTAGAAACAGGCAGAAAAGTATTGATGATGGCTTAATAGTATTTCTAATTCCAGAAATGCACAATATGAGCAAAAAGGGTGTTCATTTTAATAGAAAGTTTGATTTGTATTTGAAAAAAATAGGAGAAAGAGTTTGGTTAGAATATTACGATAAGACGACAGATGATTTTATTGAGAGATATGGAAGAAATTATTTGTAGGAGGAAATATGTTTAATTTAAGAAATAAAGAAAATAATAAAAAGAGATTCAAAGGAACAATAATTTATGTAACAAAATATGAAGATGTAGAAGTAGAAAAGTTACTAGATATTATAGTTAGAAATATCGAAGGATACGTAAGACAAGAAAATAGAATGCCAGATAAATTAAAACTAAGTTATAACAACTACAATAGGATTTTAGAACACAATAAATCACTAATCAAAAAAAGAGGCGACAAGTATTTCACATTTGGAGTTGAAATAGAAGTATGAGTACAGAATTAAAGATAGTATTTGTTTTGACAACAGTAGGAGTGTTAATGATAGTAGGTGCCTTTGCTTATGCCACATATGAAATGCTAAAAGAACATAAAGAGATAGAAGATTGTCGCAATATGCCAATCAATGATTTTTTTCAAGATGATAACTGTAAGAAATATAGAGAGGTAATAGAGAGTGAACGAAAATAACAATATAAGACCTCTAACAGCTGAAGAAAAGGCAGAATGGTTAGTAGAGTTTTTAGAACAACAAGTAGAGATGTATACAGAAGAGTTGGAAGTTGCGAAAGTAAAATTGAAAACGATAAAGGAGAGCAAAAGAAATGAATAATGAAATAATATATTTTTATAACGAAGAAGATGATGAATATTATCGATCAAGGTATACTCACAAATACTTAGAAAGTTTGCAACAAGAAAATCAGCAACTAAAAAAAGCACTAAATGAGATAAGAGAATATATCAATAAAAATACTGATTCTAATCCAATAGAAAATCTAACTTACAAACTGTTTATATACAAAAAAGAAGAGTATGAATTTATAGAAGATATTTTAGAAATAATAGAGAAAGGTTTAGGAGATGAGAAATAATGGACGACGAAAAATTAGATTTATGTCATAATAATGAAGCAAAATGTCCTTACTGTGGATTTGAAGATTATGACAGTTGGGAATTAGGAATAGGTGAAGATGTAGAAACTACTACAGAATGCCCTAGTTGTGGCAAAGAATATGGCGTAATGCGAAATGTTGAAATAACTTATACAACTTGGGAACTTAAAGATGATAAAGTTTTAGGAGGTAGCGATGAAAATAGAAGATGAATTAAAAATAGCAATAGACAAGTTACAATTAGGTGTAGTATCTAGTTATGAAAGTGATAATGTATTGTTGATATTTGATAATGAAGCGGAATTATTAAAATATAAAAGAAAACATAAGTATATGTGCCCTGACCAAATACTTATATCAATACAAGACTTATGTTATAAGCCTACTGTATTAGTTGGTTTAAGATACAAAAGATATCATTTTATTAGAGATGGGGAAGTGAAATAAATGAAAAAGATTGTATTAGTAATGATATGTATTTTTACTTTAACTGGTTGTAATGGTTGGCAAGAAACTCAAAAGCAAAATATCGAAAAATGTAAAAATAATGGTGGAAAAGCAATCGTTAAATATTGCAATGGAAATTCAAATGATATATGTACAGTTACTTGTATATTAAATGATGAGGAAGTGAAATAGATGGATTTATGGATAAGAAGCCAAGATAGAAAAAAGACTAATACCTAAACCTAATTTGTATGTTGTTTATTCAGAAGGAAGTGAATGTGCTTATATAGGCGACGTTATGGTAGGTCATATAGCAAAATATGATACAGAAGAAAGAGCAGTCGAGGTATTAGATGAGATACAAAATAAAATATGTGGAAATATAGGAATGTTTTTAGCGACGAATAGTGGAATAAAACCTACTAATATAACTGGATTCTCATATTGTGGTACATATGAAATGCCAAAAGAATAGGAGTTGATAGTATGTTGAAGATAAAAGTATTTGATTGCGAGCACGAAAGAGGATTAGAAGACGAGATAAACTTGTTCATAGAAGAAATATCAAAACAAGATAAAGAAATAGTTGATATAAAATATTCAACAAGTCATTTTCCAGACGAAAATCAGGAACGGGTATATAGTTTTAGTGCATTAGTAATGTATGACGACAAAATAACTAAAAAATATGAAACAGTAGAGAAAGTAGATGGTTAAATGAAAATAAAAGCGGGAATGTATGTTAGGACTAAAATAGGAATAAAAAAAATTTATGACATAGATGAAAATAAAACCAAGTGGAAATATTTATATAAGTTGAAAAAGCAAGATGGAGATGGGAGTATTGATTTAGGTTCATTATGTGAAGAAGATATAATTGGAGAACCTAGTTACAGACCAATAGATTTAATAGAAGTTGGAGATTATGTTAATGGATATAAAGTAACGACAGTTAATAAACAAAAAAGTATAGTATATTCAGAAGATGAGAAAGGTTATTTTATTAATGGCTTTTATGAAGATGAAATCAAAACAATAGTAACAAAAGAACAATTTGAGAAAATGAGTTATAGGGTTAATTAAATGCTAAGAAAATGTATAAACTGTAAGAAATCATTTGTTGTAAGAAAAAAAGAAGAGATCAAAAAATTATAAATATTGCTCATCAAATTGTTATTGGGAATATCATTTTAAGGATATTATTAAAAAACAGCAATAGGGTTCGGTGGAAAGGGGAGTTATGACTTTAAAAGAATGTTTATTACAATATTGCGATATGCAAGTCGAAATAAGAAATCTAGAAAAAAGAATATCTGATTTAGAAAAAAAGAATAATGAATATAGTATGGTTCAAGCTTCATCGCTAGAACCTCCTTTTTGCTTACACGAAATAAAGATAAGTCATATAGATTTTAAAAAAGCAAAAGAGATAGAAAAGCAAAAATGTATTTTAGATGAAAGATATATTAAATTATTAGAACTACAAACGAAAGTAGAAGAAGAAATAAGCAAACTACCAACATCACGATTAAGAATGATATTTGAGTTTAAATATATCGATAATCTAAGTTGGCAGCAAGTCGCTTGGAAAATAGGGAATAAAGCGACAGAGGATAGTATAAAGAAAGAGCATTACAGATATTTGGAAAAAATAGATTGTTGAAATCATAAAATTATATTATAATTAATAACGAGATACACTTGGTGTTTTTCCTCTTAGTCCATTTTTATAGAAATATATTAATAGATAAGGAGGTGATGTCCAATGGAAAGTGAGTTATATGGAGTATTTAGTAATACTTGTGGTATTGCTAGTACTAATAAACAAAACCCCAAAAGACAGATAAAAAGAAAACACCGAATCAACTTTGAAACGGTGTTTTCCCAAACAATAATAAAATTATTGGACTAAGATACACCATCAGAAAAGTGTATCTCATTTTTATTTTTATTCAAAACTCGAATAAAAATACTTCTTTTTCATAAAGAATGCTTCATATTATAGCATTTTTTAGAAAAAAAGTCAATGGATACAAGAAAGTTTAACGAAACAACTTTCTCTACTATTATTTTAACATAGTGATAAAAAAAATCAATAAAAAAATAAAGTTTGTCACGAATGCTTCCATTCTAAAATGAAAGTGGAATAAAAAAGAAAGGAGTTTACAGTATATGT
>CAMNSB010000003.1 GCA_946554325.1 uncultured Mycoplasmatota bacterium | reverse complement strand
TGTTTGTCAATACAAATGATTCTACAATCAAGAAGGCAATTGATAATTGGTATCAGGCAAATATGTTGGATTATACTGACTCGTTGGAAGATACAGTATGGTGTAATGATAGGAGTATCTATAATGGACCATTAAAGAGTAAGGATGAAGATTCTAGTACCAATACTTATACAAGATTTGGTGCGAATGGAAGAAATGTGGTATTACATCAACCAAGTTTGGAATGTGTTAACAAATTAGATCAATTTACAGTAAGTGAAGAGAATGGAAATGGAGCATTAACCTATCCAGTGGCACTACTCACAGGAGATGAGTTAACATTAGCAGGACATGGATGGAGTGGATATAGTAGTTTAAGTTATTTGTATACGAATAAGTATTGGTGGGCTTTGTCGCCGTCTTACTTCGACTACTACTATGCTAACGGCCTCGGCGTCAGCTCCAGTGGCAATCTGAGCAACTACGGCATGCACAACCCGTTCGGCGTTCGGCCCGCAGTTTCACTTGCACCTGGGACAATCGTAGGTGGTGGGGACGGGAGTCGCGATGATCCGTTTACTGTTGATTTAGATCCTAATGTGTCTTGATCACTCATTTGAATTATTAAATGTATAGAAAAAGAGATGCTTGGCATCTCTTTAAAATATCATGGTATGTAGAATTCTTTCTGTATTCTTAAAGTTAAGTTTGGCAATCTCTGTTAATTTTTCTTCTCCATATTTTTCTACTACTTCTTCTCCAATCTTATCTACTTCACTTCCTGCACCCTTTACTAGAGGTAGGTGAAGGGTATCACAAAGTTTATCAAACTCCTTTAAAAAGATATAACGACTAATAATAGAAGCACATGCTACTGCTAGGTTTTTATCTTCTGCTTTGGTCATAAAAGTGATTCCTCGCTGGATGTTTGGAATCCCCTCTAAATATTCATAATATCTTTTTTCTCTAGCAAATTCATCTACAATAATATAATCAATTTTAGGATGTTCTTCTTCTATTAATTGATATAGTACTTTGTTATGAAGGATGGCTTTGATTTTATTCATATTGATATCTTTACTATATTTTTCATTATATTCTTTATTACTTAAAATCATACTACGATATTTGATTCTTTTTGCTATTTCTGGAGCTATTTTTTTAATTTTTTCATCATCAATTTTTTTAGAGTCCCTGATTCCTAAATCCTCTAAGAACTTTACATCTTCTTTTGTTACATAGGATGCTGTTACTACGATTGGACCAAAGTAGTCTCCCGTTCCCACTTCATCACTACCAACTGATGTACAGTTATGATATTTACCTAAATCTTCTTTTTTTTCACTCTTTGCACTTTGGCCATCTACTTCCATCCACATAGTAGCATCTACATCAGCACTTTTTCCTTGAAACATGACTTTACCAGATGTGTACATTGTGATAACCGTATCCTCTTCATCTGCCTGAAAAACAACATAAGGAATTTCTTTATCTCTTTTCTTATCCTTATAATACTCAATCATCTTCTTTTTTGTTTCTTCGCTTACCTTAATTACCATATTCATTTTGAATTATTTTCTCCTTTCATAAGTGTTTTTATTAATACCATTGTATCAATTTTAAGATAAAAAGTCATTAAATAAAAGATACATTTTACAATTTGTTATCATAAGGTTATAGCATAATTTTAAAAAATAGGTTATACTATTTATAGAAAGTATTGGAAAGGAAGTAAGTTATGAATATTTTCGATATTGTTATTATTTTGTTTATTATTCTTGCAGGCGTTGTAGGAATGAAACGTGGTGTTTTAAAAGAACTAGTTATGGTAATTGGAACTATCCTAGTTTATGTGATTGCCTTTCAAGTTAAAAATCCACTGGCTAATTTTATGATGAAATTTTTTCCTTTTTTTGACTTTTTGGGAAAATTAAAAGGGATTACTATTTTAAATGTAGTTTTATATCAGGTACTTGCTTTTGTGATTATTGCTAGTATTTTGCTTGCTATTTTTCAAATTATTGTAAAGACTACTGGAATTATACAAAAATTTGTGGATTTAACGCTTATTCTTACTTTACCATCTAAGATACTAGGTTTTGTGGTAGGACTTATTTCGGGGTATCTTTATGTATTTTTTGCCCTTATTATCTTTTCTGTTCCACTAGGAGGGTTCTCTTTATTTACCAGTAGTGGTGTTGTAAACTATATTTTAATGGATACACCAATTCTTTCTAATTCTTTGGGTGGTTTTAAGGATGCAGTAGGAGATATTTATTCATTAACTGATAAATTGAATCCAGAAACTTCTATTAATACCAATCAAGTTAATTTAAAAGTGGCAGACATATTACTAAAATATAAAGTAGTGACTAGTGAGGATATGACAGAGCTTTTAGATAAAACTGATAAATTAGATGATATAGAAGGTTTAGCACCACTCATCTATCATTATAAATAAAGGAGGAAATGTATGATAAAACATTATGATAATCGTATAAACTTAGAAGAAGAAATTAAAACAGGGAAGGTAGTTGTAGACTTTTTTGCCACTTGGTGTGGACCTTGTCAAATGCTTGGAGGAGAACTTGAAGAGATGGCAAAAGAAAATGATGATATTACCATTATTAAAATTGATATTGATAATCATGAAGAACTTGCACATCAATATGGAGTGATGGTAGTACCAACTATTTATTTCTATCAAGATGGGGAATTGCTTTCTAGAGAAACAGGTTTTATGCCAAAAGAGAAGATGAAAAATTTGTTTCATAAATAAAAAGTAATTCTTTTTTCTTATCATGCAACTAATATTTTACAAAAAACAACCGAAAGTTGGTACTACGCAACCATGTAAAGTGCTATAGTTAGAGCGAGGTGAAGAAATGAAATTTTGTGAAAATTTATTGAATTTGCGAAAAAGTAAAAATATTTCGCAAGAACAACTAGCGGAAATGTTAGGAGTTACTAGACAGTCCGTTTCTAAATGGGAGTCTGGGGCCAGTTATCCTGAGATGGAAAAACTAACGGAGATGTGTCGTATTTTTCATTGTAGTTTAGATATCCTTGTGAATGGAGATGTCATGGCTGAAAAAGAAAGACAAGATAATCGATTGTTTCATTCTATTATTGCGTCCATCGAATTATCCATTCGAAAAACAATCGCTCTTTTAGAGAATATGAATGCATCTCAAATGATTCGATTTGTGATGACACTTTTCATCATATGTGCAGTTATTCTTGTATGTAAAATTCCTTTTATAATTCTAGAAGACTCTATTAATGCTATCTTTTATCATGGAGATAGTAATGTAGTAATGAGATTACTTGCTTCGCTTTGGTCATTTTTACTAAATTTAGCGTATGGAATTTTTGCTATTTTAGCATTTTGTTATATTTGTAAAGTAAAGTATTTAGATCGAGTGGAACTTACTGATTCCATAGATGAACCAGTACAACAAAGCCGTGAAAAAATAACTATTCATGATGAGAAAACGCATGTAAAACAAAAGAAGTATGTCTATCAAGATCATTTAAGTGTTTTTGATTTTCTAACTACTTTGTTTAGTTACTTTTTAAAATTTATTTGTGGGATTATTTTACTTTGGGATTTATGTGCTCTTGTTACTTTTATCATTTTATTTGTTCTTCTTATTCTATTATCATTTAAGGGACTTTTCTTAGTCGGACCTTTTCTACTTGGAATAGGGGTAATTACTTTCACTATTTTAATTGCTATTTTATTAATTCAATTTATTGCTAATAGAAAAAGTAATCAGATAGCCTCTCTTATTACCTTCTTTACATCTATTATTCTTTCTTGTGTTGGGTTTGCCCTTTCTTGTTGGTATTTTACTGGACTTACTTATATTGATGGAGCACCTCCTAAGTATCAGAAAAAAATTGTATCTGAAATCTATGATATGAAAGAAGAATTTACAATAGAAGAACATTATAATACTTTTTATGCTACTGATGATACGCTAGGGGATAAAGTACGTGTTGATGTTGAATATTATTATGATTCTTATCATCCTGAAATTGATCTTGTCTCTGATAAATACATTACTTATCATACAGAACGAAACAATGCACAAATTTATCCTAAAGAAGTGATTGATGAAGTAATTAAGAATTTAAAACAGAAGAAATTTTATACTTATCAAAATTTATTTGATACAAAAATGATTGTTACAGCATCTAGTGAGAATGTTAGGAAAATAAAGACTAATACTTTTCATAGTTATTATGATGATGAAATGGATGATCCTATAGAAGCACAAAAGGCATTAGAAGAGTATTTGGAACATTAAAAAGAGTGTTAGCAAGTTTCTATGTAATCATCTCCTATTACTTCATAGGCGAATTTGTTATCTAAGATGTGTTCATCTTCTATTAATACGATATATATAATTTTATCTGTGAAGTTCTTTTCTAAAATTTTACTATTCTTTATTAGATAATCTAGCTCTTTTTGATTGGCGTAGGTTGTTATTATTTTTACTTTTTTAGCAGGAATTAAAGAGACTAGGTGGGCTTTTTCTAGCACTTTTTTACAAGATGAGGCGTATGCTCTAATGAGACCTCCAGCACCTAGTTTAATACCACCAAAATAGCGAATTACGATTACTAATACATTCGTAATCTCTTTCGCTTTTAGTACATTTAGAATGGGCATTCCTGCTGTCCCACTTGGTTCCCCATCATCATTTGATTTTTCTATATTAGAAATTTTATAAGCATATACATAATGTGTTGCTTTTGGATACTTTTTCTTTGCTAGATTTAGATATTTTTCTATTTCCTCTTTTTTCTTTACTTGATGTATTAGTGCTATAAATTTAGAGTTTTTTATGATTAATTCATACTCTAAGGCCTCTTTTATTGTATACATTTTAATCACCATTTTTATTATATAAGAAAAAACCTTTCCTTGCAAATAATGGTATTTTGTGAGAAAATAGAGCATATTTTTAGTTGAGGGAGAAAAGTATGAGTACTGTAAATATATTAGATACAAAAAATTATTATGGGAATATGAATACTGTTGCTAGATTTTATCCTTCTTCTTTGCCTGCATCTTACCGAAAAGAGGATTTTTTGAAAAGAAGGCTTATTTTAGGAGAAGAAAAAGGATTTGATGGTCACAAGATGTTTATGGCTGATCAAAAAGATAAGAATGGTACTTATCGTATTATGAACGATTGCGAGATACTAACTGCTAAAGATGGATGGGATGTTAGTATTAAAGAGGATATTTTAGTTACTACTGATAAGGAGCCTGGAATTGTTGTAGGACATCCAGTTGCTGATTGTCCTGTTGTGATTATAAATGATTGTGAAAATAATGTTACTGCTGTTTGTCATTGTAGTGGTGAATTAGTAGATAAAAAATTGCCATTACTTACATTTGAAGCATTACATAAAGCAGAAAAAGAGCTAGGCTTTACTTTCGAGGATAAAAATGTTTTCGCATATGTTTCTGCCTGTGCTGGACCTAATTGGATGTATGACTCTTATCCAAAATGGGCAACAGATGAGAAAGTATGGGAAAATAGTATTATAGAAAGAGAAAATGGTGTTTTTAATATCAATATTCGTCAAGCCATCTTTGATCAATTTAATGAATGTGGTCTTTGTAATGTAAACTTTAAATTAACGGATACCATTACTAGTCCTGATTATTATTCACATTCTGCCTCTTTTACCAATCGTTCAAAAGCAGGTAGACAATATATTGGAGCATTTTATTCAGATAAAACGTTAGTAAAAACAAGGTAATAGTAGTTATTTAGCTGCTATTATTTTTTATATTATGAATTTGCTTTTTCAAATTTATTTGAAGGTAATGAGATTAGAAGTATTTGGGATAGTGAAAAAGAATACTATTATTTTAGTGTTGTTGATGTTGCAAATGCTTTTTAAGACTTATTGAATCAATTCCTAGTCCTAAAGCAGAGCCATTTAAAATGTGGTTAGCTTCTTTAGTCGGATAGAGAATTGATGAAGTATTTGATCCTGAAATAGCAATAAAAAGAGCAATTTGCTATTATCGTAAAAGGGGATATTCTGATAAGTGGATTGAGGCTAGATTAAAAAGTATATTAGATAGAAATAGACTAACTGATATATGGAAAGAGGGAGGTATTACTGAAAATTATGAATATGGAATATTTACGAATGAAATATATAAAGAATGATCTGGTATGAAAGCATGCGAATATACATCATATAAAGGGATCAGAAAAGAATCTCTTCGAGATAATATGTCTGATATAGAAGTTGCTCTTACTGATTTAGGGGAAATTGCTACTCGTGAACTTGCGAAAGAGCATAAACCTTATGGATTAGAGCAAAATAAGAAAATGTTAAAATGGATGGACATGCTGCAAAAGTGGCTAGAGATGATACCAAAAAAAAATTTAGGTAAAGCAGTTATTAGTAATCAAAATATGCTTCCCTACCAATATATAGATGAAAATCATAAACTCGAAAATTAATGATTTAGTTTTAGAAAAAGAATAGTAATTTTATCATATATTTGTGTTATAATAAGCTTAGATGGGAGATGATGGGATGCTTAAGAAACGTGATAAGTTAGATGTAGATAATTTAAATGAAGTGATTTCTCTTAGCAAAAAGCTATTACGAATTGGGCTTATTATTGCTATTATTGTTTTAATCGCCCTTGGTACTTATTTAATTAAAACATGGAAAATATTAGAGTTTATTAAATCCGTTTTAATTATTATTTCACCTGTTTTTATTGGACTTTTGATTGCATGGTTGTTTGATCCAATTGCTTCTTTTCTAGAAAAGAAGATGCCTAGAATTTTTGCTTGCATTTTGCTTTTTTTACTTTTCTTTGGTGGGATTGCGTTACTTCTTACACTGCTTCTTCCTACCTTTACTGGGCAAGTAAAAGAGTTTGTAACAGGAATTCCTGGTATTTTAAAAGAATTGAAGTTAATGGTTAATCAGCTATTTGTAACGATTAGTGGAGATTCTGGTATCGATCTTAGCAGTGTAAAAAATCAAATATTTCAATCTATTGAAAATGTAGGAATTGGTCTTACTACGAAACTTCCTGATATGATTATTAATTTTGCTAAATCTATTGTCAGTGGAGGAATGTTTTTAATCCTTGGAATGATGATCGGATTTTATATGTTATATGATTTTCGTAAAGTGAAAGTTGGGCTTTTAGATTTTGTACCTAAAAAATATCATGATGATGCAAAAGAACTTATGAAGAGGCTCAACCATTCATTACGAGGTTATATTCAGGGACTTTTTGCTGTTATGTTTTTAGTTTTTATTACACAAAGTATTGGACTTACTTTGGCTGGACTTAAAGCACCTATGATATTTGCTTTGTTTTGTGCTATTACAGATATTATTCCTTACTTAGGTCCTTATATTGGAGGAGTTCCTGCTGTTCTTGTTGGATTTACTATTTCTCCAGTTGTAGGTATTTTTACACTTATTTCTATTGTTGTCGTCCAACTTTTAGAAAATAATTTTTATCAACCACTCATTATGGGAAAAGCAATGCAACTTCATCCTGTAACAATTATCGTTGGCCTATTGATTTTTCAGCATTTCTTTGGTATTATAGGTATGATTGTAGCAACTCCTGTGATTGCTTGTTTCAAAGTTGTTTTCACATACATCGATGAAAAAATGAATGTGATGGAAATGATTAGAGAAAATTAAATACGTTGAAAAAGAAAAGTACAAAAGTATCATCCTTCAAGAGAGTCTATGGTAGGTGGAAATAGATAGGAAGTCTTTTGGAAAGCTACTTTGGAGTATATTCGGGTAGAACCGTTATCTAATTAAGACCAATATAGGATGGTACCGGGCAGTTTATGTCCTCCTATAATTTGGTCTTTTATTGTTGGAGGGTATATGAAATTATATTTAATTGCTGGCTATGCCAATAGTGGCAAAAACTACTTTGCGGAAATGATGAAAGAGGAATTGGAACGACTAGGAAAGCGTGTATGTATTCTTAAAATTACTTCACCCCTATATCATTACGCATATGATTACTTTGGTTGGAATGGAAAAGAAGAAGATAAACCTCGCAGTTTTCTTCAACAGATGGGAATTGAATATATTAAAGAAGAACTCCATATGCCTGATTTCCTTTTAAATAGACTTTTTGAAGATATTCATATTTTAGATAAATTCTTCGATGTTGGTATTATTACGGATGGGCGCCTTTTAGAAGAAATAACGAAGCTAAAAACTAAGTATCCATCGCTTGTTACCATTCATTTAGTAAGAAAAGATTATGATGCTTCTTTAACTGAAAAAGAAAAAAGACATATTACAGAACAAGATCTAAAACAATACTATGATTTTGATTTTGAAGTACTAAATTGCAATGATGAAAGTTTAAAAATGGAGGCTTTTCGGATTGTAGAGGAAGGAGAAAGTAAGAATGAATAAATTAGTCGCTGTTGTTGGTATGAGTGGAAGTGGAAAAAGTATTGCCACTGATTATTTAGAGAATGAAGGTTGGGTAAAACTTTATTTTGGTGGTATTACCTATAAACTAATGGAAGAACAAGGAGTTGTTCGGACTGCTGATGGGAAGAGTGAAAAAGAGTTTCGAGAAAAACTTCGAGATGAACATGGCCCTGAGTGTTATGCTAAATTTTTAGAAAAAGATATATGCGAATCTTTAAAAGAAAATGATGTTGTTTTAGATGGACTTTATTCTTGGTATGAATATAAATATTTAATAGAAAAATTTCCTAATTTGAAATTAGTTTGTGTTATTGCTGATAAAACTTTACGCTATGAACGGGTAGGAAAAAGAGTAGATCGGCCATTCTCATTAGATGCTATTTTATATCGTGATATTTCAGAAATCGAAAATTTGGCGAAAGGTGGTCCTATTGCTTATGCAGATTACTTCATTTTTAATAATGGTACTGTGGATGATTATTACGAACGGTTAAAAGTAATTTTAAATGAATTAGATTGTATGGAGGAGGAGTAAAATAATGAAAAAAATGAGTCATAATGAAATTAGAAATGTGTGGCTTTCTTATTTTAAAAATAAAAATCATAAAATAGAAGAGAGTGCTTCTTTAGTGCCTGTTCATGATGATAGTTTGCTTTTTATTAATGCAGGAGTTGCACCTTTAAAAAAATATTTTGATGGAAGTGAGATTCCAGAGTCTAAACGTATTACTAATATTCAAAAGTGTATTCGTACAAATGATATTGAAAACGTTGGAGTTACTAAGAGACATTTAACGTTTTTTGAGATGATGGGTAATTTTTCTATTGGGGATTATTTTAAAGAAGAGGCTATTGAGTTTGCTTATGAACTTTTAACTTCTAAGGATTATTTTGATATTCCCTTAGATAAGCTTTATGTGACTGTTTATACAGACGATGATGAAGCATATCATAAGTGGCTTTCCCTTGGCATGAGGGAAGATCATATCATTCGACTAGAAGAGAATTTTTGGGAAATTGGGGAAGGTCCTTGTGGTCCTGATAGTGAGATTTTCTATGATAGAGGAGAGACTTATGATCCTTCAGGGGATGCTTTAGAGAAGTTTAAAAAAGATGAGGAACAGGAACGCTATATTGAAATATGGAATAATGTTTTTTCCCAATTTAATGCACGAAAAAATACACCTAGAAGTAAATATCATGAACTTCCTCATAAAAATATTGATACTGGGGCTGGTCTTGAGAGATGGTGCATTATTTTTCAAGGGGTCGATACTCCGTTTGAAACAGACTTATTGTTACCTATTATTGAACGACTTGAAAAGATGACTGGTATCCTTTATGAGGGACAAACGGCTTTTAAAGTAATCGCTGATCATATGAGAACTATTACTTTTGCCCTTTCAGATGGTGCTGTATTTGAAAATGTGGGGCGTGGTTATGTACTTAGACGTCTTCTTAGAAGAAGTGTACGCTATGGAAAAAAACTAGGCTTTACAGAACCATTTTTATATCTTTTAGTCTCTGATGTGGTAAGTATTATGAGAGATGCTTATCCTTACTTGGATGAACATAGAGGTGTTGTGGAAGCACTTGTTATGGAAGAAGAAAAGTTATTCTTAAATACTTTAGAAGCAGGAGAGAGACGTCTTATGGAACTTATGAAGAACTCTTCAGATCATAAAATCTCTGGGGAGGATGCTTTTAAGTTATATGATACTTTTGGGTTTCCTTTTGAACTTACAGAAGAATATTTGATGGAGCATCATTTTTCTGTTAGTAGAGAAGAGTTTAATCAATATATGCAGATGCAAAAAGAACTTTCGTTAAAAAATGCGAAGACAAAAACGGCTATGGCTAGTCATAAACAGGTTTTAATAGATTTTACGAAGGAGTCTACCTTTGTTTATGGACTTTATCGAGTTAAGAGTAATGTGATTGGTATTTTCTCTTCTGAGAAGTGTGAAAAAAGGTTAGAACATGATGGGTATATTGCCCTTAAGAGAACTTGTTTTTATGCAGAAAGTGGAGGACAAGTGAGCGATACTGGGATGATTGTTGGAAAAAACTTTAAAGCTCGTGTTTTAGATGTTTTTAAAGGACCTAATGGCCAACATATTCATAAAATTAAGTTGCTGGATGGGGTAATTGAACTAAAAGATGATTGTGAGATTGTAGTGGATAAAGAAAGAAGACGTGCTATTGAAGCAAATCACTCTAGTGTACATTTACTTCACTATGCTCTTCGTAAATTACTTGGAGATCGTGTGCATCAAGCAGGAAGTTATGTGGATAGTGAACGCCTTCGACTTGATTTTACCTATGCCTCTAAACTTACGGATGACAAGGTTTTGGAGGTTGAAAAAATGGTTAATGACCTTATTTCAAAACAGCTCATTGTATCTACTGAGGTAATGCCTATCGATAAAGCAAAACAGTTGGGGGCTATGGCTTTATTTACTGAAAAATATGGGGATATGGTTCGCGTTGTTAAAATGGGAAAATCTATTGAACTTTGTGGTGGTACTCATGTTAGTAATACGAAAGATATTAAAAAGTTTGCTATTTTTTCTTATGAGTCTAAGGGTAGTAATACTTACCGAATAGAAGCTGTTACAGGAAGAAAAATTGAGAATACCTTATTTGAAGTGATTAAGCCTTACAATGATGAGATGATTCAGCTCCTTATGAAGTCAAAGGGAATTTTGGATAAAGCGGCTCAAAATGGAATTTTACTAGACTTTGATGTTCATATTGATAATACCCCTCCTACTACTTATCAAGATATTATTTTTAATGCCAATGAACTTTCTTATATACAATCAGAAGTTAGAGATCTTGAGAAGAAATTTCAAAAGTGTATGATAGAACATACTTTAGCTCATCTAGATCCTTATCGTGAAAAAATAGAAAAAGGGGAGAATTTTTCTTTCCTAATTATGAAAGTAGAGAATATGGATAATTATATTTTGAAAACAATTGCCGATGAGATTGCCAATCAATATGGATCTATTCTTATCTTCTTTGCCAATCAGAAGGAAGATGGGAGTGTTAACTTTATTTGTCGTAGTAACAGTTTGGTTCATGCGGGTCATCTTATGAAAAAAGTTTCTATTTTCTCCCATGGTAATGGGGGAGGAAGCGATACTTTCGCACAAGGTGGAACTCGTGATGGAGCAGATTTGGATTCTCTATTGCATGAGGTTAAAGAGGAAATTTTAAATGGATAATCATTGCTATTTGATAGAGGGAGGAGATTTTACTACTTTACAAAAAGAGATCTCTTCCTTGATCCAACAAAATCATTTTCAAGAAGCAGAGGTTTCCACTTATGATTTAGAGGACAGTACGTTATCACGAGTGTTAGAGGATATGGATACTTATTCTTTTCTAAGCCCTCGTAAAGTCATTGTGATACGTAATGCCTTATTTTTAACAACAAGTGATGCTTCTTTTTCAGAAGAAGAGATCGAACACCTCATGAAATACTTGAAAAATCCAAGTCCTGATGTATTATTGATTATGAGTGTTATGAAATGTGATGAGAGAAAGAAAATTGTAAAAGAAATTAAAAAAATAGTTTCCCTTATTCCTGTTACTGTGACTCCTAAAGCTATCTTGCAAGAATGTCTTCAAGGATATCAAATATCTCGTGAAGCAGAACAAAAAATATTAGAATATTGTAAAGAGGATATTTCAAAAATTGTATGTGAATGCGAAAAGTTAAAAATGTTAGAATATGATACTCGTCAAATTACTGTTTCGGATATTGAAGATGTTGTTATTAAGAAGAGACCTGATATGGATCAACTAGCATTTGAATTTGTTAAACATTTAGCAAATCGGGATAAGGGAAATATCTTTAAATACTATGAATTATTAAAAGAATATCACTTTGAACCTCATTCTATGATTGGACTTATTGAAAGTCAAATAAAACTAATTTATCAAGTATTACTTGCAAAAAGAAAAGGAATGAAAAAAGATGAAATAGCTAAGTATTTAAAGGAACATCCTTTTCGTATTCAAAAAACTTTGGAGTTTTTACCTTTCTACCAAGAAAGTGAGTTAAGAGAGATGATTCATAAACTACATGATTTAGATTATAAAATTAAAAGTGGACAGGTAGATGCCACTTTGGGGTTTGATATATTTTTACTTCACATATAAAGGCTTAATTGCCTTTCTTTTTTAATGCTTCTAATTTTTCATATATTTGTTTGATAGTAGACTCATATCCACTGTTTTTTGGTTCATAATATTTTACATTCTTTATCTTATCGGGTAAATATTGCTGTTTAACAAAGCATCCTATATAGTCATGGGGATATTTATAATCAGCGGATGTTGTTTTTATGTGATTAGGAACATTTCCAGTATTTCCTTTTTCAATATCTTCTAATGCTTTATCTAGGGCAATGTGTGCCGTATTAGATTTAGGAGATAGGGCCATTTCTGTAACAATGGTGCCAAGGGGGATTCTTGCTTCTGGTAGTCCTACACGTTCTGCAGCATGAATAGCGGCATCTACTTTAGGACCAATACTGGGATTCGCTAGCCCGATATCTTCATAAGCAATGACACTCATTCTACGATAAATGCTTTCTAAATCTCCTGCCATAATCAGTCTTGCTAAGTAGTGGAGAGAAGCATCTACATCACTACCACGAATAGATTTTTGAAAGGCACTTAAAATATCATAATGACCATCTGCGTCTTTATCATGAAAAAATGCAGGCTTTGAGTAGATTTTTTTTACTTTTTCCATCGTAACATGTTTATCATCCGTAGTATAGTATGCAACTTCTAATAAGTTATAAGCAAATCGTAGGTCACTGCCTGCAAGAGATGCAATATAGATAAGAGCCTCTTTATCTGCTTTTATTCCTTCTAAATCTTTATGCTTTAAAGCTCTTTTTAATCCTTTTATAATATCATCTGTTTCCAATTCTTTTAATTCAAATAACTGGCATCTACTACGAATGGCAGGATTAATTGCATGATAGGGATTTGATGTTGTCATACCAATTAAGGTAATTAGACCACTTTCTAGTTGTGGTAATAATAAATCCTGCTTATCTTTATTTAGTCTATGAATTTCATCCATAATTAAAACAAGACCATCATACATTTTAGCTTCTTCTATGATAATATCAAAATCCTTTTTATTATTCACAGTAGCATTAAAAAAACGAAATCGTACTCCTAAATCATTTACCATAGCATTCGCAATAGATGTTTTACCAATTCCAGGTTTTCCATATAAAATCATAGAAAATATCTTTTTATTTTTTACAAGATTTGTTAAAATTTTATCTTTTCCAATTAAATGTTTTTGTCCTAGTACTTCCTTTAAAGAATTAGGGGCTAGTTTTAAGGCTAAAGGTTTTTCCATAATGATCACCAACTATATAGTATCATTTTTTTTTGATATTTTAAAGAGAATAATATTCTTATAATAGTTATAGCATAGGGATATTTATATCACTTTGAAAGGAAGGGGAAAGAAGTATGCCCTTTTTTAAAATATTGACAGAAAGCCCAATTTTACTCCTATTTGCTATCTTATTCATCATTCCAATATTCAATTTTATTCCTAAATTTGTTCGTTATATCAAAGGACGGCATCCAGTCTATCAAAATGAAGAAGATATATATATTTCATATTTCAAGTGAAATTGAAAATGGAGATGAAAAGGATCAAAAATTAGGTATGATTATATTTTCAGGTGTAGGAATACTAGTACTCGTAATAGGGGGTATACAGATTAACAATATGAAATTTATAAAAAGTGCTTCCACAACAGAAACGCTCATTACAAAAATAGATTCTCACTATGAAAGTGCTTCGGATGATAGTCCAACTTACTATGTATATATAACCTATAAAGTAAATGATGTCATTCATGATGAATTACTTGATCTATATTATACAGAAATGCATGAAGGACAAAAATAGAAATATATTATGATCCTAAGAATCCAGCAGACTGTAAAAGTAAAGATGCTCCTTATGCAGGCTTATGGTCATTGGCTTTTCTATTCTCTTTTTGGGAATCGTTATTATTATTCAAAAATCTAAGTATTAGATCTTATTTTAAAATTTCTTTCCTATTTATGATTAAAATCTATAGCCTAGATGATTTGAAATTTTGCTAGTTGTTTTGTATAATATAAGTGGTGATTTTATGGGAATACAAGATGCAATCGATGATTTTTTGAATTACTGTACTTTTGAAAAGGGACTTTCCAATGCAACCATTGATGCTTATCGAAATGATTTAAAAATGTTATGTCTTTATTTAGATAAAAATATTAGTATTCAAAACATAACAACGAAGGATTTAGAATCTCATTTAAAAAAAGAAATAGAAAATGGTAAAGCGGATACTACAATTGCTCATAAATTAACCACAATTCAAAACTTTTTCTCTTACCTAGAAAAAAGTGGCGTTATAACAGAAAATATTGCTAGTAGTATTAGTAGACCAAAACTAAAGAAACGCCTTCCTAAAACTTTAAGTGTAGAAGACGTGGACCTTCTTTTGGATATTTCACTAGATACTCCATTTGACTATCGTAATAAAGCTATGCTAGAATTATTATATGGAACTGGTCTTAGAATTTCAGAATTAGTTGAATTAAAAGTTTTTGACTTAGATTATACATCATGTATTATTCGAATTGTAGGAAAAGGCAGAAAAGAGAGAATTATTCCAATAGGAGAGTATAGTATGTATTATGTAAAGCTCTATTTAGAGAAACGTGGTATATTATTAAAGAATAAGAATAATGACTATTTGTTTTTAAATAATAGAGGGGAGAAAATATCTAGACAAGGTTTCTTTAAAATTTTGAAAAAAATACTATTAGAAAAAGGATTAAATTCTTGTGTTTCTCCTCATACCCTTAGGCACTCTTTTGCTACACATTTGTTAAGTAGAGGGGCTGATCTTAGGAGTATTCAAGAGTTACTTGGGCATTCTGATATTTCAACGACTAAAATATATACTCATGTTAGTGATGAAAAGGTAAGGGGAGATTATCATACCTATCATCCTAGAGATCATAAGTAAAGGAGATAATTATGAAATTTAAACGTATATTTGTAATGATTTTGGATTCCTTAGGAGTAGGGGAAGCGAGTGATGCTAATAATTATGGAGATGTAGGGGCAAATACTTTGGGACATGTTAAAGAAAAAAGTGATTTGTTTATTCCTAATTTGAAAAAGATTGGCTTTTTAGATACGATTAATATGAAAGAAAATACAGAAGTAGAAGCATATTATACAATAGCAAAACCGAATAATGCAGGAAAAGATACTTTAAATGGACATTATGAAATGATGGGCATTACGAATTATATTCCTTTTAAGACATTTAATAATGGTTTTCCACCTGAAGTTTTAACTGGTATTGAGGAAGTGACAGGACGTCGTATTATTGGTAATAAATGTTGCAATGATGAGTCTATTATTGCAGAATTAGGGGAAAGACAGCTTAATTATGGTTCTTTAATTGTCTATACTTCAGCAGATTCTGATTTACAGGTTGCAGCACATGAAGATGTAATTCCTGTGTCTAAATTATATGAATATTGTGAAAAGATTCGTGCTATTACACTAAAAGAAGATTGGAGAGTAGGGAGAGTCATTGCCAGGCCTTTTACTGGTGTTAGTGGGGATTTTAAACTTAATCACAATGGAAGGAAAGACTATGCTATAAAGCCTCCTAAGAAGACTGTTTTAGATAGTTTAGTAGAAAATAATTATAATGTTATTGCTATTGGAAAAGTAAATGATATTTTTGATGGGGAAGGAATTAATAAAAATATTAAGGCTACTTCTAATATGGAGGGAATTAATAAATTAACTGATATTATGGATAAGAGCTTTACTGGTTTATGTATGATTAATTTAAGTGACTTTGATAGTCTATATGGTCATACTAGAGATGTGGATGGTTATGCAAAGGCGATAGAGGAGTTAGATGTAGAAATTCCTATGATTTTAAATAAGCTGGAAACAGATGATTTATTAATTATTACAGCAGATCATGGGAATGATCCTACTTTTCCTGGAAATGATCATACTAGGGAGAATGTGCCAGTTATTTTATATAGTCGTAGTTTCCTAGAACCAAAACGCTTAAGTCCATTTAATACTTTTGCTAATATTGGTGCTACAATTGCTGATAATTTTGAAGTGGATTTGCCAGAGATTGGTATTAGTATATTAGATGAACTAAATTAAAAAAGGGGAGTAGTCCCCTCTTTTTCTTAGTTCTCTTCTTCTGTTTCTTCTTTATCATCAGATGATGTTTTATTTTCATTTTCTTCAAATGATTGACATACTGTCTCTTCAGAACATGCACATTTATCGTTATCACAGTCACAGCCAACTTGTATTTCTTCTAATTCACAAGTCCCCTCTTCATCATTATATTTACATGATTCAACGTCACATTTAATTGTTTGATTATTATCTTTCTTTTTCATAATTTTTCTCCTCTCTTTATCTATTATGAGCATAGAAATAGTATTTTATACAATTAAGATGTATTTTAGTTAATTTAGATGGATAACTTATCGACTAATAGAAGAAGATAAATTGCTTAGAATGCATTTTAATAATTATATAATTAATCATATATAAATCTAAGAGAAGTATTAATATGATGACAGAGATAGAATTCTATTAAATGGTTTTGGTAGTAAGTCAGTTAATGAACTGACTAAAACTGAAGTTATGAGATGTAAAAAAGAAATCTTACAATTCATAGAAGAAAATGACATTTTAGAATATTGTGATTTACTTTAGAGGAATATAGATTATATATGATTATGATTAAGAAGATTATTTTATTATTATTAAGATGTGGTGTATATTAATTTTAATAAGTTAACATAATCTATATTATAGGAAGTTAAGATTTACTAACTTTTATCATTATGCTATAATAAATCAATATTGAAACCATTAGAATCTAAATATCAGATAGTTCCTCAACTTAATTTAGCGTCTATTACTACCAAACTTAAAAATACAAATTCGGAATATTGATTTTGCTATTCTTTCAAGAGATTATTCTGAAGTTTTATTGTTAATTGAACTCAACGATAAGACTCCTAGTATGAAAAAAAGGCAGATAAGGGATTAAAGATAAAAAAATATGTAAGGAGCTTGATATACCACTCATCATATTTTATACGAGATATTCTAATTATCAGGATTATGTTATAAATCGAAATCCTTAGATCTTATAGACTCTTCCCTTCCCTATTTTACTTTTGTTTTTTCTTTTTTATACTGTTCGGAATATACTTTTTGTTTGTAATCCTCTAATTTGAAATAAGGATATTCTGTCTTAATATTAGAAAGGTCATCTACTAATTCACTTTCTATTAAAATTGTTTTTCCTTTCTTACTCTCACCAATTCTGTATCCCTTATATTTATAATCTACATCACGGATATAGCCTGTTAATCTACTATCTTCAGGATCTTCTGTATACCTATAGTGTGATACTGGATAACGAATGGTAGTTTTTCCTATTTTTTGCGACCGATATGTAGTAAACTTGTATTCATACTCTATATAAGGTAAATCCGTTTTCATTGATTCTTCTAATGCTTCTAAATTATCTTCAATTTTAATAAGATGAAATTCATCCATTACTTTTAGCTCTTTATTAGGTGATGCTATCTCTTTTGTCCAGCTCATATTATTTTTAATTTCATATTCGCTATCTATATAGGTTTCAAAACCTTCCTCACTAATATATTTGTGTAAATGCTCGTCTTTAATATCACAGTCCATTTTCTTTACACATCCTGTTATTGAGAAAGTAGATAATGTTAATGTACTTGCTAATGCAAGAGGAATAAAATTTGCTTTTATCGTAATATTTTTCATAAAATCACATCCTATTTAGTATTTAAAAACTTTTATGAAATTATCATAAAAGCTATATTATTATACTATCATATTTATTTTTATTTGTCATACTTTTCTAGACTGAATTTCAGCAATTTTTTCCAATACTTCTTTGGCATTTTCTTCGTTAATTTCTGTATATCCGAGTTCTTTTAATGCTTGAATTTTGGCAGTATTTAACTCTTGTGTACGGCTTAACTTTTCTTCATTTTTATGTTCAATATCCTGTACAAATCTTTTATGTGTCTCTGCTAATTTGGTTTTAGATGCTCCACCATTATTATATAGAGTCATAGCAGAAAACATGATACTTTCAAACATAAATTGCTTATCTCTATTATAAACATACTCTTCTACACCTGTAAATCCAAGGGACTTTGACATATATACTAAGATGTATTTTAATTCTTCTGCTGAATCCATAGATTGCAAGTAGTGATATAAATAACAATAAGTAGTATACGTATCCTTGGATCTATCCTCTGATAATTTTTCCTTTAACAGATTAATAATATCAGATAGTACTTCCTGTTCTTTTTTATTAAATCCTTTTAAATCAGCGATTACTTCACGATTAGAAGAGTCTTTTACACCTTCGTTAAGTCTACTTTCTACTTCAATAATATAATCACCATCTACTGCTAATCCTTTAATTTCTTCTTCTGTTTTGATATTTAATAAACTTAATAATCTAACAGATTTTTCTTTTGGCCATTCATTTAGGGAATTTAATGCTAAATAATTATATAACATTTGTCTTGATACTCCTAAATATTTTGCTAACCGAACCTTAGAAATTCCTAATTCTACTAAGATGTCATTTAATTCTTTCATGTTACATCTACCCTCCTAATATAATTTTATCAAGAAAATGTAAATAGTCAAGTGTAAATTGACACTTTTAGTTATTTAGATGATATCTGTAATAATTCCTCCTCCTATTAAAAGGGTTCCTTCTTCTTGTTCTTCATAGAATACTACAGATTGTCCCTTTGTAATTGCTCGTTGTTTATGCTTAAATGTAACCTTTATTTTATCTTTTGATATCATTGTTAATATTGCTAGTTCTAAATTTCCTTGAGAACGTATCTTTGCTTTTACCTCAATAGGTACTTTTTCTACTAATAAAGAAATATCACTAGCAATTAATGTATCATGCATCAAATCTTCATTATTCCCTACTATTACACTATTATTTACTCTATCTAACTCTATTACATAAAGTGGTTCCTTATAAGAGATATTTAGGCCTTTTCTTTGACCGATTGTATAATATTCTAAGCCATAATGTTTTCCTAGAATGGTCCCATCTTTTAGACAAATATCTCCTGTAGCAGAAGAGTTCTCCTCTTTTTTTAAAAATATTTTATAATCATTATTAGGAATAAAGCATATATCTTCACTATCTTTTTTCTTACTAATTCTATGAGACACTTGGTAAGCTATAGTTCTTACTTCATCTTTGGTCTTAAAATCTTCTAGAGGAAAGAGAATGTTATTGATGGTTTCTTTTTTTATACCATATAAAAAATAACTCTGATCTTTTTTAAGATTTTTACTTCTATAGATTTTTCCATTTTCTACTTTTGCATAATGCCCAGTTGCTATTAGTGGATATCCTAATTTTTTTGCCTCTTTCAAGAATAAATCAAATTTAAATTTTTTATTACAAACCACACATGGATTTGGAGTTTTTCCTTCTTTATATGTTTTTATAAAATAGTCTATTACTTCTTCCTTGAATTCTTTTACTAAATCTATGACATAATGTTTAATTTTTAAAGTTTTGCAAACTTCTTTGGCATCTTTTATTGCTTTTTCGCTTGATTCATCGTCTAGAAGACGCATGGTTGCTCCTGCTATTTCATAGCCTTTTTCTTTTAATAATAATGCTGAAGCAGTTGAATCTACTCCTCCACTCATTGCAACTAAACATTTTTGCATTACATCATCTCCCACATCTCTTTATCATTATATCAGGTTTAAAACTAGTAAGTAAACCCTTGATATCAAAAGATTTTTACTAGAGAAGGAAAGCTAGCAGTTTTGGTATTAAAAATACTTCTATTAGACTACTTAGTAATAAACAGATAGTTCCTATTCCAAAAACTTTAATATATCTTTTCATGATTTTTTTAAATGATAATTCCTTTTTTAAGAATAAATGATAAAACAAATATTTTGAAAATAATAGTGCGTAGTATGATAGAATTAGAAAAATTAGTAGATTAATGATTAGGGGGGTGCAATAAATTAGAGATAAAAGGATCCCTTTCCATTTATAAACGTAGAGGATGCTACTAATTGAAAATCCTAGAGTAAAAGCTTGGGATAGATAAATGATAAAAATGATTGGTAGACCAATGATAGAAAGACCTAAAAAGAAAAGGAGTACTTCTTTTATTGTATTTCCTAAAATACTTTGTATCATGGCTTCTTGGTAGAACAGTCTTTGTGTTTTTACTTGTTTCATAAAGTTTGTAATTGTAGTTTTTATAAGTTCTTTATCTGCTATCTTTAAAATGGCTACAAAAAAAAGACCTAATAGAATTGCTATTATTCCAGTTATAATGAGTCCTACAAATAGTTTTTTTTGATTTTTGCTTTGATTTTTCATAAGCCACCTCTTTATAAATCATATTAAAGATTGGCTTAAACATGTAGAAAAATAATTTACAAATTATAACATTTATTTTATAATGTATAAAGAGGTGAGGCATGTGAATAAAACGATTATACGTATTGTTGCTATTATTATGGTTATTGCTATGATAGCAGGGTTTATTAGTGCTCTTTTATATATTTAAAAGGATTAAAGTTTCTCTTTAATCTTTTTTGTTATATTCTTTGCTTCTTGTTCTTTCAATATATCCTTCTAATTCTGGAATAATTTCTTCTTTAAAGATGTCATTGCTATTGTAATATTTATTGATGATGTCGTTAACCCTTTTATAATCTTTTGCTAAATATAATGTTAGTATTCCTGCAATTCTATTTGCTGTATATTGTTCTATTTTCTTTCTTTCAGAGTATGTTATTCCATATTTTTTACAAACTTCTGTAATAGGACCATATTTATATAAATAATTGGTTATCGCATTGCTTAATATTTCAATATTTTTATCTCTATCTTTTAGTTTTATCTTTGTCCATACTTTCATATTGTCACCTACTTACCCTCTTAAATTCATTATTATAGCATATTTCATTTGTTTATTCCAATACTTCTTCAGCTTCATATTGATTCTTTGGATAGAGAATTAATTTATTGTTACTAATTACTCCTAAAAGGATTTGTTCTTCACTTTGATATCCATTTTTCTTTAATTCTTTTTTAATCCATTCCATTCCTTTATTAGAATTTTTAATATTTTCTTCCATATATTCTCCATCTATAATGATATTGCTATCTAGTTCTTCTTTACTACTTGTTATTTTCATATCTTTTAGTGTAACAGGTTTATATAGTGATTTTGATAAAACACTGAGTTGTCCATTTGCTTCCATAATGGCATAGGCTATTTCTTCGATATGAAAATATCCTTCACTTCGTAAAAATTCTAATAGATCATTGATATCCATATTTAAGTCTTTTAAACTTTTTTCTATGATTACGCCCTTTTCTATGACTACAGTTGGTACTCCCATTAATAATCGTCTTATCATTATACTTTTCCTTGCTAAGAAATTTACCAGCCATGCTGTAAGTCCAAAGACGATGATTGCTATCATACCATTAATATACTGTACCTCTTTATTAATAATCATTTCGGCAGAAAAGTTACCAATAGAAATTCCAATTACATAGTCAAATAAACTTAGTTCTGAGACTTGTTTTTTTCCAATAATTTTTGTAATAATAAATAATGTTAATAGAGAAATTAGACTACTTGGAATAATTCCTAGTGCTTCTCCTATATTAATATTCATGTTCATTGTATCACCATTATTAATATGGTATTATTTAGAAAAAAAATACTATATTTTTCTATGAGTTTATTAAAATATTATTTTCTTTTAACTCTTTCAAAATATAGATGCTACACTCTTCGATAAAATTATTAATTGTATCTTGATTAAATAAATAGTGTTTTTCACTTTTTGAGTTTTCAATAATAAGTCCCATTTTATCAATTAGTTTTTTGAAGTCTTTATTTACTTCTTCTATTTTTGTTTTTGGGAATGGAAATTCTTCATAAAATAGGGATAAATCTAGCTCATGATCTTCAATTGTGGAGATGTTAATATTGGTATAATCGTTATAGATTAATTCCAGTATTTTTTGGGGAGGATATTTTATAATTGTTCCATCTAGTAGCTTGATTTCATTGTTATAAACTAGAGATGGTATAAACTTTTCGCTCCAATATTTATCTGTATATAGATGAACTAAATAACCAAACTCAAAATCTTTTGTTAAATCATCTTTATATTTTTCTATGAAATGCTTTATATTTGGAATATTTTTATCTTTATCTTCGAAGTGGGAGATTTTTCTCTCTTCTCCTACTATCTTACTAATATCTGGAGCGATGGTTCCTAAAAAGAAATCTTTTGTACTTTTTCCAACAATATCGCCAATACATTTTCCAACAGCCATATGTATAATTGCTGATGCCATATACTATCCCCTCTTCCTTTTTTGATAGGCAATGTTAATTATTTTATTATTCATTCTAATTTATTATACTTATTTTCTTTTTTTATGTCAAAAAAAGGGTATAATACCCTTTAATTTTCTCCTTCCTTTAACATTGTTGTAATAAATATTCCATAACCTTTTGTACTGTCATTTACAATTACGTGGGTAACGGCACCAACAATTTTATTATCCTGCAATATGGGAGAACCACTCATTCCCTGCACTACTCCACCTGTTTTTTCCAGTAGTTTTTCATCTGTAATTTCAAATAGGATATTTTTTGTTTTATTGGCATCATCTAGTTTTAAAATATTAATATTATATTCTTCTACTTTTTCTCCTTCTACTACTGTTCTGATAATAGCATTTCCTGTATGAACCTCACTTGATGGAGCTACTTTTAACTTTTCTTCTTCTGGTAGAGAATCTGTATAATTACCAAATATTCCAGAAATTTCGTTTTCTTCTATTTTTCCATATACAGCATTTTTGTTATAAGTGGCATTTTTTTCTCCTGCTTTATTCTTCTCACTTTTGGTAATTCCTACGACATTGGCATTAAAAATCGTTCCATCTTTGATTTCGAATTTGAGGGCAGTTGTTTTTTCCATGATTTCATGTCCTAGGGCACCAAATTTTCTTGTCTGTGGATCGATATAAGTTAATGTACCAATTCCTGTAATTTGATCTTTTACATATAGTCCTGTCTTATATACCCCATTTTCGTCACTTTCTAGTTTTAGTTTTATTTCCTGAGATTTATTGTTTCTATCTACTGTGATTACAATATTTTTACTCGTATTTTCCTCGATTTTTGTAATCATTTCGTCAATACTATTTACTTCTTTGGCATCTATTTTTAGGATTTTATCTCCTACTTCAAATCCGGCATCCCGTCCAATGTAAGTATTATCGACTTTATAGAATCCAACTACTAAAACTCCTTTGGAGTTTACCTCAATTCCAACAGTTGCTCCGCCTGGGATAATATAGTCTGAATAAGCAAAGACATTTAGTGGCAGAATAAATAAAAGAAAGGTAATAAAATAATGTAGTTTGTTTTTAAAATTCATCCTATCATCTCCTTTTAAAAACGATTACTACATTTATATTATGGATAAAATATTTAAAAAAAATCTTATAAATATTGGTAAAAGAAAACGACTAATTCTTATTTTAGAAGTTAGTCTGATTTTTCTAAACATTAAACAAATTATCAATTCCTATAACGCCATCATAATAATTATTCATTATTTCAATACATAATTTAATTTTTTCATTCGCAATCGTTTTATCTTTTTTATAATTATTTACAATATTAGTAAACAATTGATCATAATAGAAAGTAATTGAACCATACTTTGATTGTATTAGAATATCCACTAAATCGTTAATTTTTGCTTTAATATCTTCTTCTAAATTTGATAATAAATAATCATTTATATTCACTTTTTCTCCATCAATTTCCATTTCACTACCAAGGGTATTAGATAATTTTTTTTGTAATGGCAATTCTTCCTTTTTTATATCTTCCATCAAATAGTTTTTATATTGTAATGTTTTCTTGACTGTATATTTTGAGATTTCCTGTTGTTTGTTATCAGTGTTTTTAGGGATTAAATTTCCAATTACAAAATCTTTATCTTCTGTTTTATTGAATTCTAAAATCTTATCTTCAATAATATCAATTAAAATCCAATATTCAGGTTTAATCTGTTCTTCTCTGCTCCAAACATTATCATGCTCTTCTGTTAACATTACACTAACATATAATTTTTCATTTTCTACTCTTAACATGGGATATAATGGAATATAAGCTTTTAGTCCTCTTTTTATTTTTTCATCATTGACCATATTCAAATACTTATCTAAATTTAAATTATTCATCATATTTCTCCTTTATCTTATTTCTTGCACTATAAAGAAAATATTTTATATTCGCTTCTTTAGTGCTTATTTTTTTACTAATTTCTTTTATTGAAAGGTCATTTATATAGTACATATTAAATACTGTTTTTTCTTTATTTGTTAAACCAATATTATCTAAATTATTTATGATTTCTTTATATATAATTTTATCTAACATTTGAGTTTCATAACCTAATTCGTGATTTTCATCAAATGTTGTATTATTTTTTTCTTTCATATAATTTTTTGCTTTGGTGCACCATAAATTATAAGCAATTTTCCATATTAAATTTTCTAATTTTTCAACTTTGATATTTTTGTTAAAATACTCAAATATTGCTAAAAAAACACTATTCGTCAAATCTTCTGCATCTTCTTTATGCTTTGTTTTTTTTATTGCCCAATTATATATTTTATAATAATATTCATCATAAATCTTATCCATAATAATCACCTTTCACTTATATAGTAATTTATTTTAGAAAATGGTTAGGTTTTTTATTCTTGGAGATGGTTATTTTTCTAATACTCATCCTATTTCATTCTAATTTCTTCTTTCAATACTACTGGTGATGGTAGAAAAAATTTTTAGCAAAATTATTCCTTTATTTCAAAATCTTTTATTTCATTATCACTATCCACAATTTTATGAATAGCGTCTTCTGCTGTTTTTAATTTTTCATCACATGATTTTGCTAATTTCATTGCTTTTTGAAACTCTTCGATGGCATCATCCAAAGGAGTTTCTCCTGCTTCTAATTTTTCTACGATCGCAGATAGTTCTTCTAAGTTTTCTTCAAAACTTTTCTCTTTTTTTTCTTTTTCCATATTTTTCTCTCCTCATATACTTAGTAATTATGATATTACTTCTACCTTTACTTCTCCATCTTGCAATGCAAGGCTGAGTTTGTCTTTTGCTTTTACGTCTTTTTTCGTTGTTATTGCTTTTCCCTCTTTTTTTACAATAGCATATCCACGTTTTAATGTAAGAAGTGGACTAAGAGTTTCTAACTTTGAAATCATTTGTAAATATTTGTTTTTTGGCTTATCCAACAATAGATCAGGATTTTTAAAGATGAAACTGCTTTTATAATTATCTAGTTCTTTTTGTTTTTGCATTATTAAGTTTTTGCTTGTTGTTTTTAATTTATCTAAAATATAACTAAATGCTTGTTCCTTTGGTTCATAAATTGAATTTATGTTTTTAAAGATATATTTACTTGTAATTTGAGTTAATTTTTCTCTTTTTAGTTTTGTTATGTTACTTGTTATCTTAGTTGCTCTAATTTCTAATTGTTTTAAGTGTTTTCTAACATCTTCCTCACTTGGTACTGCCATTTCGGCTGCTCCTGTTGGAGTTGGTGCTCTAACATCAGCGACAAAGTCTGCAATCGTAAAGTCTACTTCATGACCAACAGCACTGATAATTGGCGTTTTAGCATCAAATATTGCTCTTGCTACAATTTCTTCGTTAAAACTCCATAAGTCTTCGATAGATCCTCCCCCACGTCCAACAATTAGTACATCACATCCAAAGTTATCGGCATTTTTAATTTGTCTTGCAATATCTTCTTTTGCTTCCATTCCTTGAACCAAGGACGGAAATAAATATGTTGTTACATAAGGCCATCTTCTATTAATAGTTGATAAGATATCACGAATTGCTGCTCCTGTTGGCGCTGTTACAATTCCAATTTTCTCAGGGATTTTTGGAATTTTCTTTTTTTGGTCAGTTCTGAATAAACCTTCTTCTTCTAATTTCTTTTTCAATTGTTCATAAGCAATATATAAATTTCCTACTCCATCCTCTAACATATCGGAGACATAGATTTGATAGGCTCCAGTTGCTTCATAAACACTAATTTTTCCTGTTACTAACACTTTCATTCCATCCATTGGCTTAAAGGGAAGTTTATTTGTATTCGATGCAAACATAATGGCATTGATTCTACTTGTTTCATCTTTTAGGGTAAAATAAAAGTGTCCTCTTGAGTGTGCCTTAAAGTTAGAAATTTCCCCTCTTATAAATACTTCTTGTAAATGAATGTCGTTATCTATTTTATATTTAATATATTTGGTTAAACTACTAACAGTAATATACTTATCATTCATGATAATCCTCACTATGATAGATATTATCAAGAACTCCATTTAACATTTTTGTTACTTTTTCTTCACTATATTTTTTGGATAACTCTATTGCTTCGTTAATGGCCACAATAGCAGGAGTTTTTGTCATTGTTAATTCATAAATTCCCATTGCAATGATTACTTGATCTACTTTATTCAGACGAGACATTTTCCAGTCTAGTAAGTACTTATCAGCAAGATGGTATAATTCTTTTTTATTTTCTAGTATTCCTTTTATCATTTCACTTACATAGTCATTTTCTACTTCTATCTGTTCTTTTATTAAATCTTCGATATGATAAGAAAGATTCGTATCTTCATATATTAATACTTGATAAATGACTTTCATTATAATTTCTCTTAATTCACTTCTATTTTTCATGATGTGCTCCTTTCTACTTCATTAATAATATCTACATAAACATTAGAAGAATCTAATACATACACTTTTACTTTTTTTCCATTGTACTCTTTCTTTGGTCTAAAACATAAATGGTCTAGTTCTATTATATTTTTATGACCATCTATTTCAAACATTACTCGGGCTTTGTTAATTCTTATGATCCTATCGCTAGCATCATTTCCAGTACGGGTTGATTCTGTCCATATTTTTAGAATGGTTCCTTCTACTACTTGTCCCTGTTTCATGATATACTGATTTTTATATCTTTCTTCTAGATGCTTTTTTCTTTCTCTATAGCTGAAAAAAATCATAATTAGCAGTGGAATTACAAAGAATAAAACTAAGATTATCATTTTAGGACTTAGTCCATATTGAATAAAATTTATACTTCCCCAACCAATAGGAAATATGAGAATAAGAGAGAGCATAATGATCATTTGAGTGTCTGTTTTATAATCTTCATTTTCATAATTTGCTTTCATATTTTCTCCTTGTCTTTCTTATTATTTTATCACAGTATTGTCTATAATAAAATAGTTAAAGTACCAAATTCAAAATAAATTTGAATGCCTGAGTTTTTTCTAAGCATACCCTCTAATTTATGAGAGACACATTTATTTTAAAAATTAGCCAAAAGAAAAAAAGCAATAAATGCTTTTAGCGTACAGTCTTACTATATGTTTTTCCCGTTGCATGATTATTTCTGTTCCCTCTTGTATTATGCCAATACTCATACATAGTGCGAAGACGATATTCTTCATTTGTCATCAATCTATCATGTAGTGCTAAACTTGAATCAAGAGGTAATGTTTCACTAGATGAATAGTCATAATATTCCTCTTTTTCGCCTCCTGTTGTAGTATACCAACTAATTTGTTTTTGAGTATTTTTAACTACATTGATAAACTCTTCATAAGTAATTGTTGTTTTCTCATTCATTGCTATATTTTTAGTTTCTTCTATTTCTAAACCCATATAATTTCCTAAACTCCTACGTGAGTCTTCAAAATTAGTACTAGTACAAATTGTTACTCTTTCTGCGTCCTTTTCTAGTGCAATTTCGTTTGGTTGTTCTCTTGACGCAAGAGAGTTATCATCTAAAATTGCAGTAAAACGATTCTCATCTATCGTACAATTATAGTTTTCTAAACTTGTTGCTTGTTGAGTAGTTTCTAAGAAATTAACAACTCCATCTAATGATAAACTACCGTCAAATTTTCTTAATCCTGCCATATAATTCTCCTTTCAATTTCTAGCATATTATATTATAAAATGCTTATTTTGTTAAACAATTATTCACCTTCAATTTTATTGAAAATTCCACTTTATTATATTTATTGATAATAAGTAGTAATAATTCAGTATACTATTTAATTTTACATTTTATTTTTTATACACAATCAAATCGCTAATATTACAATTTAAGAAATAACATAATTTTATTAAAGTATTATCGTCATATCGACTAATTTCATTTGTATAATATTTTTTAATAATTTCATATTTTAAATGTGTCATTTTACTTAATTTATAAATAGATATTTGTTTTTGCTCCATAATATCTTTTAGCTTTATAGCAATTTTTCCATAGTATAATTCTTCTTCCATTCTTGTACTCCTCTTAAAATCAAAAAAGAGACACTAAAAATACTATATATTTCTACTGCCTCTTCATATATTACAATACTTAATTATTAATAAATTGTTTTCTTATTTACTTTGGATTATTTTACCGTTATCAAATTTATAAATAACATCTGCCAAATATTCTATATCTTCTTTAATGTGGGATGAAATAATAATGAGATGTCCTTCCTTTTTCTTTTTTAATAATAACTCTCGCAACCTTTCTACTGATTTTTCATCAATACCATTAAAAGGTTCATCTAAAATCATCAATTTAGGGTTTTCCATTAGAACTTGAGCAATACCTAATTTTTGTTTCATTCCTAATGAATAGGTGTTAAACTTTTTATCTTTATATTCAGAAAGTCCCACTTGTTTTAAAGTTTCTATAATTTCTTCATCAGAAATTTTATTTTGTATGGACGATAAAAGCTTTAAGTTATCATAGCCACTCAAATCAGAGAGAAAATTATTTTTTTCAATCAAAGCACGGGTATCTTTGGGAAATTCATTATGTGCAATATAATTATAATCATCCATAGTTATTTCTCCAGAAGTTGGTGTGTAAAAACCACATATAATTTTTAAAAACACACTCTTTCCACTTCCATTTCTCCCAACTAATCCATAAATTTTCCCCTCTTCAAAGGAACATGAACAATTATTTAGAATTACTTCTTCCTTAAATTTTTTTGATAATTTATTAACTTTTAATTTCATATTAATTTCACCTCTAAAATTTCTTTTCTTTTTACTCTTAATAGCATGATGATTAAAATGTCTAACATAATAATAGTCAGCATTATGAATGTAAATTTCATTTTAAAAAAATCAAATCTAGTATTATATAGGAAAAGAGTCATTCCTATTACAATTATAAAGAGCATTTTGTTTTTATGACTTAATGTTATTATATAAAGTATTAAAGAACATAAACAGTTAAATAAAGTAATTAAATTATCTTTAGCATACCAAATAATTACATATCTCCAATTATTTATATAATAAGAATTATTCATTAACAAATCAATATTTATAGCAAAGATATATATAATTGCTTTTAATATTAAACTCAATATGATTATTATCGCAATTTTAGATATAATCCATTTTGTCATATTCATTCTTAGAAATATATTTGCCATATTATTAGATATATCTTTTTCTATGATATCTATTGCTAGTATAACTAATACAATTTGCTGAATTAAAAATATTAATAAAGCAATTATATCAGTACTTTCAAATTTTAAACCCAAAGCAGAATAAAAAGTATAATTGCTTTTTAGATAACCAGTTGATAATTTAAAAAATATTCCTATAAATAATGCCACAAGACAATATAATAATAATTTAACTTTATTTCTCTTTATATATTGTAAATCATTTGTTATTAAATATCTCATTATTCGATCACCTGTTTCGTTTTATGGCATACTATGGTTGAAACTGTGTAGAGAACAAGTACGAGTATAAAAATGATTGAAATTGACATCACAATTTCTAAGGAAAAACTAGAACAGTGTAGTGGAAGATAATATTTTTGAGGAAATAAAGGTAGATTTTGAACAGAATTAAGGATCCTAGTATCATATGGAATAAAGAATAAAGATGTTAAGAAAGAAATATCTACTATTAAAACAAATATTTTATTAAATAGTTTTAATAAAAGTATATTTATATTGGATAGAATTACTGTAATAATCATATATCTTGTAAAAAAGAATAAGATATATTGAATATTGGAAATGTTATATATACTATGTTTTACTATTCCTAGTGAAAAACTACTATTGATATTTAGACAGCATAATATTATGCCAAGTTCTAATAAAATAATAGAAATATTGGAGATTGTTACTAGGCTGATAAGTTCTTTTATATATTTTTTTTTATTCTTTATGCGTATAATATAAAAATCTAATTTTTCAAATGTTTTTAATGTATACAGGCTATTAATTAGTAGTATTACCAAGAAAATAGTGTGAAAGGTTTGAGATGTATATATATTAGAAAGACTAGCGAAATATCCTTTGGGAGAATTAGGAATAGTTAATCCTGTTAAATAATTACCAGCAAATAAGCCTACTCCTATAGAAAGAATAATAATTAACTTGAAAATATCTGTCTTAAAAATATACTTTAAAATCTCTATTTTATTTTTCACTTTCTATAATCACTTCCTCTTTGTCTCGATATGTCATCATTAACATTCCAAAAGATCCGAATGCTAACAAAAATCCGAGTAGCAACATCCAACTGAGTGTGGTGTCACTATATGCCCATATGTTGAAAATATTAAAAATATTAGAAGCCTTTGCAATTCCTAACATTCCCTCAAAAACAAAACCTCCAATTACAATTTCACATAATATATTCATACCAATAAAAAGTATAAATGTAACTAAAATTGCTACCAAAATGTTCTTATTTTTTTTACAAGAAATTAAACCTAAATTAATATAAAAAATACTATGAAAGAACAAATTTAATATATATAATATTGGGAATAGTATTCCCATTGAAAGATATTTAGAATTAAATGTTGGAATATATTTACCATAGCATTCTATGGTAGGAGAATGATCGAAACTGAAGCCTGATACTATATAGCATAATACAAAGCCTAATAATGCCAAAAGTGGAAGTATAAATGATGCCATATATGCATATCTAAATTCTTTTTTTAAATATTCTTTATAGTTTTCCCTCAGTAAACAATTCTTGAAAAAACCATTTTTATGTCTTTTATGAAATCTCCATATTGCAGGGACTATCACAAAAATACAGCCAATTAATTGAAGCCAATATAGGCTTTCAATTGTGAAAATATCAAAAAACAACGTCAAAGTATCATAGTGTATAGGCTTTTTATTTTCCTTGCAGATTTCTAAAGAGAAATCTAGTTTACATTTTTCTGTTGTTTCATTATATCTTTTAACATCATCATTATACATTCTATAATATTGATAGAAACTAAACATTAATAAGCCTAAAAGAATCGTGATGCTTAACAAAAAAGTTTTATTATTTTTTAATATTTTCATTATCGTTTCCTTTCCCTTTACTCTATTTAGATTCATAACTATAAAGGATAGATTTATTTTTCAGAGCAAAGACTTTTTTACCATATTATATCGCAAAGCATAGGTTATTTATAGATTAATCTACAAACCAGTTACCATAAAAAGATGTAGAAGTAAGTTGTACTCCAACGGTTTGCATAACAAACCAGGTGTCTCCTGGAGTAGCAGAATTACCACCAAAAGTTACATCTTTATCTGTTACTAGTTGTTCGTATCTAGTATATCCACTATCAGTAAAAATTTTTGCTCGAACAGCGTGTGATGCAGCTACTTGTCTCATTTTTTGTCTATTATCAGATGTCTTTTTCTTAGTTGCACTTGTGTATAATTGTTGAAATGCAGGAATTTTTAAATCTACATAATTAACAGATATTGCAGAAACTCCAACTCCTGCTAAAATTCCTGTTATCATTAAAGCAATGCACAAATATTTAAATGTTTTTTTCATCAATATCCCTCCTATTACCTATGCTTTACTTAAGGACAGTATATCAGTTAAAAAAAGTGATTACAATTCCTAGAAGTAGGAACAAAATTCGACAGATTATTATATATCTTCAATGCATTTTCATTTTAAGTATAACATACGGCAGACTATGTTCGCAACCTAGCAAGTTGCTAGCTAAAACAGTATTTGTTCATCAAATTTCGCTATCCCCTTTAATAAAATAGTTATCAAAAAAAATGAGCTTATTCTGGTCCGTTAGGTAAGCTCAAACTTTTGATGATTTTCTTAATTATTTTCATCTTCTATTTTTTCTATTTTTATCGTATATCCTAGGGGATATAAAATTTTGATTAATGTATCTACTTGTGGAGAAACAATTTTATTTTCAATTTTAGCGATGGTTTCTCTAATTGTTTCAGATGCTTTTCCCAACTCTTTTTGACTAAGTCCATTTTCTTTTCTGATTTTAATAAAATCTGTAATTAGCTGATACTCTAAATCAAGTAAAAACTGTTCTCTATTCTTAAACTCTTCTATTTGTTCTTTTTTCAAATAATCACTCCGTAATGTAGTAAATCAATGCTTTCGATAATTTACTTTGATAGTATTTTGTTTTTAGCTCATTAATAACCCTTAACATATTATATTCATCTTCTCCACAGTATTTATTACAATCGATCCACAGTAATATTGTTGCACCATAAATCGTTGTGTTGTTATAAATTCTCTTATCACTGATAAGCCAATAAAGTGGAAAGTAGTGAAAATCTTCTGTGTTTTCAGCACTTCCAACTATTATTGTGTAGATTTCATCTTTTTTTGAAAATTTATCCAATCGTCTTTCAGCTTTAATAGAATAATTCATTATCATTTCTTTATCGGATGTCCTTTTCAAATCACAAAAGCCATAAGTATTAGGTCTCGTTAAAGGAAATAACTCTTGAAGTAATTCGTGTATGTTATCATTAACAACAGAAGTCTTCAATGACAATATGCACTTTTCCTCATTTTCTTCTATTATCTCATACAGTGAAACGTCAATTACACTTGAGATATCTTTTAAAATATTATCTAGTTCCTTTTTTAAATCAAAATTACGATCTATAAAACCACTTTTATTCTTTTTTATTATAAGAGTAGTTAATAGTCCATTTGCAAAATATCTTCCCATTTTCTTCACCTCATACCTATTGTACCTAATTAGGTACAACTTTCCAATGGTAAATTTTGGCATATAGAAAACTATTCTTTGTTTTTCATTTCTTTTTGTAATTCATAGATAAAGTTTAGTGCATCAATTGGTGTCATTTCTAATGGATTACACTCTTTGATTTTCTTTTCGACTAGATTTTCCTTCTCTTCTTGTTTTTCTATTTCTTCTTCTAATTGGGAAAATAAAGAGGTTTGAGTAAAGGTTTCCTTTTTTACATTTTTATGTTCATATACATTTAGAATATCTAGTGCTCTAGATACTAAAGAATCTGGGAGGGAGGCAAGGGATGCAACATGGATACCATAACTTTTATCCACAGCACCTGGTTTTACTTTATGTAAAAATGTAAGTTTCCCTTTTTCTTCGATAGCGGATACATGGACATTTTTTAGCTCTTTTAAATCTTTTTCTAGGATAGTTAGCTCATGATAATGAGTAGAAAATAATGTCTTGGCTTTTATTTTATCATGGATATATTCAAGAATTGCTTGTGCTAAGCTCATACCATCATATGTTGCTGTTCCCCTTCCTAACTCATCAAATAAAATAAGGCTGTTTTCATCTGCTTCTTGGAGCGCGTAATTGGCTTCTTTCATTTCTACCATAAAGGTAGATTCACCGCTAACTAGGTCATCACTTGCCCCTATTCTTGTAAATATTTTATTAAATATGGGCATTTTGCATTTCGAACAAGGAACAAAACAGCCAATTTGGGCCATAATCACGGTAATGGCAGTTTGTCTCATAAAGGTAGACTTCCCGGCCATGTTGGGTCCTGTGATTAGTAAGATATTCGTTGTTTTATCCATTAATACATCATTACTAATATATTTATCTTTCATTACTTTTTCTATAACAGGATGTCTACAGGCGATAAGTTCTAGGGCATGGTCTTCTGTTAGGTTGGGACGTACATATTTTCCTTGTTCTGAGACAAAGGAAAATGCTTGTAACATATCTATTTCACTTATAATTTTGGCTTGTTGTTGAATGGTATCGATATAGCGCTTTACTACTTCACGGATATCCATAAATAACTTATATTCTAAACTGATAATTTTTTCCTCTGCACCTAGGATTATATTTTCTTTTTCTTTTAACTCTTTTGTAATAAATCTCTCGCAATTAGCCAGTGTTTGTTTTCTATCGTATCCAAATTCATCTTTAATTAAATCTTTATTTGCTTTACTTACCTCGATATAGTAGCCAAACACTTTATTAAATCCTACTTTTAGGCCTTTAATTCCAGTTTTTTCACGCTCTTTTTGTTCTAGTTCCAAAATAAAATCTTTGGACCCACTACGAATACTTCGAAGATTATCTAGTTCACTGTTATATCCTGGTTTTAGTAGACCTCCTTCGTGGAGAGAAAATGGGGCTTCTTCTGCTATTGCTTTTTCCAGTAGTGATGCTACTTCTTCTAATGGTTCTATTTTTTTATCATAGGCTAACTCTTCTAGTATTCTTTTTAATTCAGGCAGCGCTTGGAGGGAGGTTTTTAATTGTAACATGTCGCGAGCATTTAGGTTTCCGTAACTAATTCTTCCGGCAAGTCGTTCTAGGTCATACACTTTATCTAGACATTTAATTAAGTCATCCCTCAATATAAACTCTGTAGATAGTTTTTCTACCATGTCATAGCGACGAGTTAACTCTTTTTTGTTAGTTAGAGGATTTTCGATATTATATTTTAAATATCTACTTCCCATTGCGGTTTTATTTTTATCTAGTAGCCATAAAAGACTATATTGCCTTTCCCCTGCTCGCATGGTTTCTGTTAGCTCTAAATTTTTTTTTGTACTGGCATCAAATAATAGATGGTCTTGCTCGTGTATAAAAATACATTTTTGCAAGTGTGTTAGTTCTTTTTTCTTTGTATCTAATAAATAGGACAAAAGGTGGTTAATATTTGTAATAACACGCTCATCGTCTATTTCTTCATAAATATAGGAATAGAGATTATTTTTTAATTCCTCTTTTCTAATTGTTACTAGTATTTGATATCTAGTGCGTAGGGTATTGATTAGTTCTCGGTCCATTTCATCATTTACAATGATTTCCTGGAAGGATAATTTGGTAATTTCACGTATAACTTTGTCGCTATCTTTTGTGAATAGTTCAGAGAAAAACTCTCCTGTTGTAATATCAGCATAGCTAAGGGAAAAACAGTATCCAAAGTCGTAGAGGCTAGCGATGAAGTTGTGGTCTTTCGCATCTAGTCTTTCATCCAGTCTTGTTCCTTTTGTTACTACTTGAATGACTTCTCTTCTTACCATTCCTTTTGTTGTTTTCGGATCATCAATTTGCTCACAAATGGCTACCTTATAACCTTTATTAATTAAGGTATCGATGTAGCTACTATATGCATGATGTGGAACTCCACACATGGGAACTTTCTCTTCTAGGCCTGCTTGTTTGCCTGTTAGAGTGAGTTCGAGTTCTCGACTGCAAGTAATAGCATCTTCAAAAAACATTTCATAAAAATCTCCCAATCGAAAAAAGATGATGGAGTCTTCATATTGATCTTTTATCTCCATATATTGCATCATCATAGGAGAAAGTTTGCTTCTATCTACGGTACTTCTTTTCATATTGTAAATCCTCCACTTATGTTTTACTTCTTTTTATTTGGTAACTTTTCAAGTTCTTCTAATACGTTATCTATAGTTTTTGCTTCTATTATTTTTATTTTGTATTTTTTCTTTTTGGCTATTTTTTTTGCCTCTTTGTAATTACTACCAGATGGTGCTATAAAGATGTCTGCTTTTTCTTTTACAGCACCCATTAGTTTATACTCAACACCACCAATTTCACCAACTTTTCCTTTTTCATCTATCGTTCCTGTTCCTACAATTTTATAGCCTTTTGTAATATCTTTTTTGGTTAATTTGTTGTAGATATCAAGGGATAACATCATACCCCCAGAGGGACCTGACTCACTTTTATTAAAAATGAGTTTTAACTCTGGATCTGTTTTATAGTCATAGCTTTTAATAATACTAATTCCTAATATTTTTCTTCCTTCTTCTAGATAGACTTCTGCTTCTACTTCTTTTTCTTTTTTGTCTCTTAAGATTGTAAGTTTTACTTTATCCCCTACTTCATAAGTTTCAATCATTTCCCTTAAAGCATCTAAATCTTTTATTTTTTCCCCTGCTACTAATTTTAATTCATCCCCTACCTTTAAATTTTTATCATTTTTTTCACTGACATAAATAATATAGATATGTTCATTTTCTATAACGAACTTTTTATTTGCCTTTTCATAAGAGACTTTAATTGCTGCATTAATCGATTCTTCTAGTTCTAGTCGGCTTCTAAAATCAACTGATGCTATATCCTCTTTATCTTCTATTTTATAAAGATTAGCGCTCGTTCTTTCCCAATGAGGAATGATATAACTTAACAAGTAGGTCGCTACATTTCCTTTTAATTCTTCTACATAAGCTAGGTGCAAACTGCCCTTTTGCTTATAACTATTTTTTATCTGAACTCTATTTTTCGTATCAATCGTTCCACCACCTGTTACAATATAATAGTCTAGTGGGTACATCAATACCCCATATAATAGTAATAAAAGAAGAGCACCTTTGTAGTTTTCTTTCATAATTGTTTTTACTTTTTCATACAGTCTATTAAACATGATTATCATCCCTTTCTACCATTATAACAAAAAGTAGGTGAAATATGCTAAAAAAAGATTATTCTAATGTGATTATTTTGTTTCTTTTCTTATTTTTACTTTTTATTCTTTGTTATCCTACTTTTGTTATTTCCGAAGTAGAAACCGCTTTAATTACTTTTATTACCAAATATTTTCCTGCTGTTTTTCCTATTTATATTATTACAGATTTGTTTATTTATTATCATTTTCCAGAAAAAGTTGCTAGAGTATGTGATAAATTATTTCAAAAGGTATTTCATTGTAATGGCATGGGGGCTTTTGTCTTGTTTCTTTCTATGGTTTCTGGTTTTCCTAGTGGTGCAAAATATACAAAAGAGCTTCTAGATAGAAAAATGATATCAAGTCATATGGCAAATTATTTAATTACTTTTACTCATTTTTCTAATCCCCTTTTTATTTTGGGAACATGCTTTTTAATTACACATAATAAAAGACTTACTATCTTTATTTTAATCAGCCATTTTCTTGCTAATTTTATAATTGCTTTTATTATAAGACCAAAAGTAATAGAGAGAACTAAGATACCTACTTATTCTAAGGATAGTGATTTTATTACTACTTTATCTAGTTCTATTTTTAAAACATTTCGTCTTATGTTTCTAATCCTTGGTACTAGTATTTTATTTTTTGTTTTAAGTGGCGTTTTATTTAAGATAATTTCTTTTAGGGGAAGTTTTCTAATAACTGGTCTTTTGGAAGTTACAAAGGGAATTAGCCATATCCCACAAAGCCTCTCCCCTCTTTTACAGGGAATGATTATTTTACTTTTTCTCTCTTTTGGTTCTCTTTCTATTCATATGCAGGTTTTAAGTATAATAAGTAATAGTCCAATATTATATCGTAACTTCCTTTTGAGTAGAATTTCTCAAGTGGGTATTAGTATTTTCCTGTTTTATCTTTTTTTTAGTTTTCTATAAAAGGTAATACTTCTGGTGTTAGTGGATTGTAATAAGCAAGAGGGGCAGCGATATAAATATGATAGTAGTCTGATAGTTCATGATGATATATAGCAATATCTATGATTAAATTATCACCATGATTTTTTAATGATATGCTGCTATAGCGGATATCTTTTACCATAAACTCATCTGACTCCACCTTTTCGCCTTCTTCATAGCCTGCCCCAATATCAGGAAGTGTATAGGTCTGTTTTCTCATAGTTGTGCCAACTACTTCAGGATAAATAATATAGTCTACTTTTTCATTTTCTGTTACATCAGGTGGTAGGTTGATATGTTTCACTACTTCTATTGTCTTGTGACATCCATTTGTCCCATAGTTTGTAGAGCATGTAGTTTTGTTCAGTAAATTTTTTTCAAAATAAAGAGTCATTTTGTAAGTAATTTTATCTGTATCTACTAGTTGCTTGGGTTCTGATACCATAGCCAATTTATATTTAATGATATCATCATTTATTATTTTTGTTAGTGAGTTTTTATATTCTGTTATGATATTTTTATAGGACTCTATTTGCTGTTTTGTTTTATAGTTTGTTACGGTATCAAAAAGAGAAATGGTGATGGCTGTTACTATGATGAAACTAATCAATATTTCAATAGAGGTCATTCCTTTGTTATTTAACTTTTTCATATTTTCACCTCAATTGTAGCGTATGAGTCATATTCTTTGGAGGTATTGTGATCGATAATTACAATTACTCGATATGATGCACCATTTTGGGAAGGTGTTTTATTATATTTCGGTAAGTATTCTATATAATCACGAAATCCCCTTGTTATGACTTTTTCATTAAAGTTTTCTTTGTCTGTAATATCTGTTACTGATATTTCTTTATTTTCTTTTACATAAGCTTTGAAGCTTTCTATATTATAATTGGTTATTAAAATAGCTTTAATGTTGGTTGCATCTATATAATTCTGTAAATAGGATGCGTTGTCGCCTAAGAGCCCATCTGTTTTATCTAGTAAAACTTTTTTTTCGCGGATGATTTCATTTTCATTCTTTTTTTTGTCTTCATAGAATGAGGCATAAACGACATGACAATTTCCTTCACAGCTATTCATCGTGGTGAATGCTTGATTGGTAGATTTTTCTACTAATATTTTTCTTACCCAATGGGCAATATATTTACTATCGATATTGTCATAGACTTCTCTTTTCTCATATTCACCAATTAAGGGATAATAATTGGCATATAGAAGAGAAAATATTGTCATTACTGCTACTGCTACTACTAATGTTTCTGCTAAGACAAAGCCTTTTTCATTTTTCATATATCCACATCTTTCCTTGCTATTTTTATAAATTTATTATATAATATTTTATAGTAAAATACCATAGGAAAATAACAAAGGGGTTGAATCATATGGTGACGTTTGATTTTGCAAAAACGGCAATTACACAGATTGCTGATCATATTATTGTTTATGCCTCTGAAAATAGTGCTAGTGATATTCACTTTGATCCGAGGGAAGAAGGGATGATGGTTCGTGTTCGCATTGATGGAGATTTACAGGATTATACATTTATTCCAAAAGCCTATGAGAGAAACCTCACTACGAGGCTAAAACTGCTTGCTAACATGAATATTACAGAAAGTCGTCTTCCTCAGGATGGAGCGATTAAGGGAATTATTGGTGGAGTAAATCTTGACATGCGTGTTTCTTCTTTACCTACTAATAAGGGTGAAAAAATTGTTATTCGTATTTTAGACTATTCTAGAAGTTTATCTGGACTTGATAGTTTAGGTTTTAGTGATGAGAACTTTGTAAAGTTAAAGCGAATGATTCAGGTTCCTAATGGAATTATTTTAATTACTGGTGCGACTGGTTCTGGAAAGTCTACTACTGTTTATTCTATTTTGCAGACGTTAAATAAGCCTGAGACTAATATTATTACTGTAGAGGATCCGATTGAGATGAATATTGAGGGAATGAATCAAGTTCAAGTAAATAGTGAGATTGGACTTTCTTTTGCTACTGTCTTACGTTCTATTTTGAGGCAAGATCCTAATATTATATTGATTGGGGAGATTCGTGATAGTGAGACGGCTCAGATTGCTGTTCGTGCATCTATTACCGGACATTTAGTATTATCTACTATCCATACGAATAATTCTTTATCTACGATTGAACGTCTTATGGATATGAATGTAGAGAGATACTTACTTTCTAGTGCTTTAACTGGTATTATTTCGCAAAGACTTGCTAAAATGCTATGTCCAAAATGTAGAGTGGAAAAAGAGACGACTGCTTATGAGAAGAAAATATTTAAAGTGGTTTTAGATAAAGATGTCGATAAACTTTATACAGCCAATCCTAAAGGGTGTCCTAATTGTCATAATGGATATCGTGGTCGTATTGCCGTTCAGGAGGTACTAGAAATTAGTGATTCCATTCGAGATGCTCTTGCTAATGAAAGAATAGAAAAAGAAGATATTGAAGATTTAGTTTATGAGTCTGATGTTATTACTCTACTTCAGGATGGTTTATTAAAAGTATTAGAGGGTCTTACTAGTTTTGATGAAATTTATCGTATTATTGAAATTGATGCAGATATCGAAGAAGAATATCAGAAAAATAAAAAGCAGGAAGTAAAAAGTGAAGAAAAGATAGAGGAAAGTTCTCCTTCTAAGGAGGATAAAAAAGAAGAACAGGAAAGTGCAATAGAGAGTATGACGAAGGCAACGCCTACTACGATTGCTGAGCAATTAAATGAATTACCTAGGAACTTAACGGCAAGCCCCCTTCCAGTCAATGCTACATTCTCAGGACTAACAGCACCTATTAACAAACAAACTCATATACCATAGATTTATTAAATATGTTGTAGATTATAAAAAATAATCGAGTAGAAAAACTAACACGCTTTCTCTATTCGATTATTTTTTTGTTTTATTTAGATAAAAATTTTATTACTATTACCTAAATTTTAATATTACTATGATTACTTCGAATACTGTTTTCTCTTCTAATCATTCAGCCTTCTTGTATTCTAAATTCATATGATAATCATGATATTATTTTCTATATTCTCAGCATACTATTATACACGTATTTATTTGTTGAGATTTTTCTACAAACCAAGTTGATAAGGGGATGTGCTACTACCGTCTCCGCCTGTTGTTAAAATATTGGCTTTAAGATAAACAACAGGACGAACAGCAGCAGAACTAGTAGCTTCGCTATAAGGAATAACATTTCCTGCCACAGTTAAATGTGTAATTGTAGTAATACCTCCTGGGGTAATCATATGTTCACCACCAGAATACAACCAGTTCTTTTTATAGCAATCAGTACCATAATTATTCAGACTTGTTGCTAAGCAACTGCTAGTTCCCGCAGCATATCCATAATCACTTGGATACATTAACCCTACTTCTGCTTATTCAAAATATGACACTTTTATAATCATAGTCAAAAAATAGTCATAGAAAAGAAAGTAAGATAAATAAACGAAAGAATCTACTTAGTTCACAAAGTAGCATCCTTTATGAGTATTATTTTAACAAACATAATATGTAAAAGAAGTAGAATTTTGCAACTCATTTTCTACTTTCTGTTTTGTTAAAATTTAAAAAAATATTAGCAATTTACTTACTAATATTTAAATCTAATCGTTCAAATATTTCTTGATTGATTTGTTCAATTGTTTTTATTTTGTTTTCTTTTATACATTCAATTCTATTCCAATTATATAATTCTGATAATTCTATGTATGCCTCTTCTGAATTTTTCAAATACTCTTTATTCTCTATTTTATTTTCCTTTTGTTTTAACTCTTTAGAGTACTCATATGGCAAATGAAGAAAAAATGTTTGATCTGGTTTTGGCAGTTGTAAGAGCCAGTACTCTAGTTTATCAATCCATTGATACATGTGGAAACGTTCTTCTTTATCTAAGATTTTGGCCCCTTGATGTGCCATATTAGATGAAATATAACGATCTAAAATTACAAAATAATCTTTTTTTAAATACTTTTCAATTTTATTAAAATTATATTTTCTATCAGCAGCATAATAAAGGCAAGCGATATAGGGATCTACTTCAGATGGGTCTTCTTCGAAAAATGAGGGAGAAATTTCTTTTTTTCCTAAATAAGAACCTCCTACAATTTTTCCTGTTGGAGTATCATACATAGGAAAGGCAAAATGTACGACTGGGTATCCTTTTTCTTTTAATACTTTTGCTAACATTTTTGACTGTGTTTCTTTTCCAGAACATTCTGTTCCTTCGATCACAATTAACTTTCCCATTTTCTCACCTCAATTCTAAACTTATTATACCTTAGAACAAACGTTTAGTCAATAATATTGTTGTTTCCATCAAATTCTAGTAAGAAACATTTTCTACTGGCTAGATAATCACACATATGAACAAAGTTTTCATATTTTGTTTTAGGGGCAGGAAGAATTATATCACTATAGTTATTTGTCGTCCATGGTCCCATATGAGAGGATACTACTGATTTTAAGAGTGCAACATCCTCTTTTGTAAATCCTAATTCTTTTCCTTTTTCCTCTATTAAATTTGCAATTAGAATTGGGTGTTCAAACTTAACATAAGTATCTTTTGTAATTCCATGTTTTAGTCCATCATGGACTATTAAAGCAATTATCATTAAATCTTTTTCCCGTTCACTGTATTTATCACCAATAGATGGATCACTAAGTAATTCATAAGCAAAACGCACTGCTGCCTTGGTATGTCTTATAAGTCCTCCATTTCCTAATGCATACTTTGGATGGTATTTTCCCGTTGATGATGCCGCTACTTCAAAAAAATAATCAGGCAAGTTTTCTATTAATTTAGTAGCACTTCCTCTCAAATTGTTATCCTTTATATAATTTAATTCTTTTAAAAAACATTTACTCTTTTCCATATATAAACTCCTCTATAATATAATTACTAATATATAATTTTTCTTCTGGTATTTTTAAATAGCCATTTTCTTCCTTTATTAATCCTTGTTTGATTAAGTCTTGATATAGGAAGACTTCTTCTAATTTTTTTTGATATTTTTTTAGAAAATCTTCTTTTTTGATTCCTTTTAATAGTCTAAGATTTAAAATAATCTCATAAATCATTTTATCTTTTTCATCTAGGTTTTCAATTTCTAGATGATACATGCCTTTTAAGTATTTTGTGATACTTCTTGTATTTGTTATTCTTTGGTTATTATGATAGGATGATGAACCAAGGCCTATTCCGTAATAATTTTCGTTGTGCCAATAGACTAAATTATGTTTTGATTCATATCCTGGTTTGGCAAAGTTACTGATTTCATAATGAATATAGCCAGCTTGTTTTAACTTTTTAGATATTAACTGGTACATCTCATAATCTAGATCACTATCTATTTGATGTTCTTTTCTGATGCTTAGTTTTGTATTTTTTTCAATGATTAATGAATAGGTAGAAATATGTGTTGGCTCTAATGATAATAGAAAATCAATATCATTTTCTAAGGTCTTTATGGTTTCGTTTTGATAAGCATATATTAAATCTATATTTATATTTTTAAAACCTATTTTTCCAGCGTATGAGATTATTTTTTTAATATGCTCTAAATCGTTTTTTCTACCTAAATATTCTTCTCCTTTTGGATTTATGGTTTCAAGTCCAAAACTTAATCTATTTACTCCGTAGTTTTTCAGTAATTCTAGTTTTTCTATTGTTATGGAGTCAAAATTACACTCTACTGTGTATTCCGTTTCTTTTTCTACTTTTACTAGTTTTAAAGTAGAAAATAATTGGTGTAGTTCTTTTTCGCTCAAACAACTAGGTGTTCCTCCCCCAATATAAATTGTTTTTAATTTCTCTTGATGGTAGACTTCTATTAGTTCTTTTTTTAATTGGTCTATGTATTTGGAAACTTGTTCAGGATTATAATACATTTTACAAAAGTCACAGTAAGTACAAACGGTATTGCAATATGGAATATGAACATATAGAGATGATGTCATTTTCTTACCTGTTTCTGATATTTTTTAATACCATCTACTACATCATGAATGATAACAGGATCTATATCTAACATATTAGAAATACCTAGAGGGTTTTCTATAGCAATAGTCGTATTATCTAGTTCTAATTCTTTGGTAATCATCATAAATGGTGCTTTTTGATATTGGTCTAAATATTCTGTTAAAAAACAAATATTTCTAAGATAAGGCAATCCTAGAATAGTTCGGGTATAATCTTTTAAATATTCTAGTTTACTCAATAAACCTTGTCTGTTTGGCAAAGTATGAGAAAAATCTAAAAACTCTTTAAAGCATTCTACTTGTTCTCGGATATGTGAATCTAAGAATGCTTTATTGTGTTCTATATTAGGATAGGTAATCAGTTCTTCTCCTATTAGTGCATATATTGTGTTATCGTCTGTATAATAAGCTTTTACTTCTATAAATTCATTATCTTCTACTACAAACATTTTATTCACCTTCACTTAGAATACTCATGAATGCTTCTTGTGGCAATTCTACTTTACCAATTTGTTTCATTTTTTTCTTTCCTTCTTTTTGCTTTTCTAATAGTTTTTTCTTTCTTGTAATATCTCCACCATAACATTTTGCTAAAACATCTTTTCTCAGTGCTTTTACGGTACTTCTTGCAATAATATGATTCCCTAGAGTTGCTTGAATTGGTATTTCGAATAACTGTCTTGGGATCACTTCTTTTAAATTGTTGACAACAGCTTTTCCACGACTATAAGCAAAGTCCTTATGAACAATGGTACTTAAGGCATCCACTATTTCGCCATTTAATAAAATATCCATTTTTACTAAGTCGCTTTCTTTATAACCAATGAAATCATAGTCAAAGGATGCATATCCTTTGGTATAGGACTTTAACTTATCAAAAAAGTCATAGACAATTTCTGATAGAGGAATATCGTAGTGAATATTTACTCTTGTTTTATTGATATAGTCCATCGTAACAAAGCTTCCTCTTTTGGTTTGACATAGTTCCATGATGGAACCAATATACTCGGTTGGAGATAGAATATTGGTACAGATATATGGCTCTTTTACTGTCTTTAGTTTTTCTTTGCTTGGAAATTTGGTTGGTGCATCAATTTCTATTTCTTCTCCATTTGTTAGTGTAACTTTATATATTACCGATGGAGAGGTAGTGATAAGGTCAATTCCTGCTTCTCTTGTAATTCTCTCTTTGATTATCTCCATGTGTAGTAAGCCTAAGAAACCACATCGGAAGCCAAATCCTAGGGCTTCACTTGTTTCTGGTTCAAAGGTAAGGGATGCGTCATTTAGTTTTAATTTACCAAGGGATTCTCTTAAGAGTTCAAACTTTACGCTATCTATTGGATAAAGACCACAAAAAACCATAGACTTCATTGGCTGATATCCTGGAAGAGGAGTTTTGGTAGGGTTCTGTTCTAAAGTAATTGTGTCTCCTACTTTTACAGCAGCGATATCTTTGATAGCTGCTACTACAAAGCCTACTTCTCCAGTATATAAGGTCTTCACTTTTTCTTCTTTTGGTGTATTTTTTAAAAGTTCTACCACTTCGTATTTTTTACCTGTTGCCATCATTTCTATTTTGTCTCCAACGGAAAGGCATCCATTTACAATACGTGTTGATATAATAACGCCTCTGTAGCTATCAAAGAGGCTGTCAAATATTAAAGCTTGAAGTGGCTTCTTACCATTTCCTGTTGGAGCAGGAATTTTTTCGACAATTGCCTTTATAAGGCATTCTACTCCCTCTCCTGTTTTGGCGGAAGTTAAAATGATTTCATCATCTTTAAAACCAATTAAATCTATTAGTTCTTTCTTTACTTTTGAAACATCGGCATTGGGTAAGTCTATTTTATTAATGACTGGTATAATTACTAAATTATTTTCTAGTGCTAAATAGAGATTGGCTAGTGTTTGTGCTTCAATTCCTTGGGAGGCGTCCACTACTAGTATTGCTCCTTCACAGGCAGCAAGGGATCTAGATACTTCATAAGAAAAATCAACATGACCAGGAGTATCAATTAAATTTAGTAAATACGTGGTATTATCCACTTGATAACTCAGTGAGGCAGTATTTAATTTGATTGTAATACCTCGTTCTCTTTCAATATCCATGCTATCTAACATTTGGTTTACTACTTCCCGTTTACTAACTGCTCCTGTTTTTTCTAAAATTCTATCTGCTAGTGTACTTTTCCCATGATCAATATGGGCGATAATGGAGAAGTTTCTAATGTTTTCTATCATATTCTCACGTCCTATCTCTTTTCTATTGTATCAAATTTATCCTGAAAAGTCACTTATCAATTAAGTTCAAATTAGAATATGAATTTCCTGTATATTCCTTTATAATTTTTCTATCTCTTCTTTTGAAAGTTCTGTGGTTTGCATAATGAGACTCATATTTACACCATTTTCTTTTAATGATTTTGCTATTTTCTTACTATTTTCCTTTGCACCTTGTTTTATCCCTTGTTCCATCCCATCTTCTCTAGCATGTTTTAATTTGTGATACTCCATCATTTCATCATATAACTCTTTATCATATAGTCCTATAATTTCTTCCTTTTTACTTGTCTCATTTGACTCTTCTAAATATTCTTCCATAATCTTGTTCCCCTCCATTATTTTTT
>CAMNSB010000002.1 GCA_946554325.1 uncultured Mycoplasmatota bacterium | reverse complement strand
ACATATACTGTAAACTCCTTTCTTTTTTATTCCACTTTCATTTTAGAATGGAAGATAGAATATTAATTATGCAAAAATCCTTGCCAAACTAGAAAAAATTTGTTATATTAACAATGCATTTAATTACTATGGCACTAGCCATGGCGGAAGGAGTGAATCAAATGAAAAAGGGAATTCATCCAGATTATAAAGATTGCACAATTACTTGTGCTTGTGGAGAAACATTTAAAGCAAAATCTAACAAAGATGAAATTAGTGTTGAAGTTTGTTCAAAATGTCATCCATTCTATACTGGACAACAAAGTAGAAAGTCACGTGCTGGTCGCGTAGATAAATTCAATAAGAAATATGGATTTGATCAAACAGAAGCTGCTTAAAGGCAGTTTTTCTTTTGAATAAATTGTGATATACTAACGATAAATAGAAATAGAAAAGGAGAAACATATGAAAATAGGAATTGCAAGTGATCATAGAGGAGTAAAATATAAACAAGAAATAATAAAATACTTAAAAAGCAAAAATCATACTGTAATAGATTATAGTAAAGAAAATACAGAAACAGATGATTATCCTGATTTTGCATTCAAAGTTTGTGAAAAAGTAGTTCAAAAAGAAATAGAAATAGGAATACTAGTATGTAGAACAGGAATAGGAATGTCGATCGCAGCTAATAAAGTAAAAGGAATACGTTGTGCAAAAATAAACTCAGAAGAAGATGCTATACTAAGTAGAAATGATAATGGTGCTAATGTAATGACATTTAATTACACAGATAGTATGGAAAATATAAAAAAATATATAGATGCCTTTCTAAGTGCAGAAGTAATAAATGATGAAAGACACCAAAGAAGAATAGACAAAATAACGAGGTATGAAAATGAACGTTAAATTTTTTGTTTATTTTTTTGTAACTATTTTAGTAATTTGGTCAATGGAATCCATAAATATTAATGGTATTTTTAAAAAAAATAAAATTTATCAAGCAAGAATTTTTTATTTTTTATTAGGTCTTGCTATGATCTATTTAATTACAAACTTTATCATGGACTTTTTTGAATGTTCAAAAATTTTATAAATAATGAATAAATTCCTCGTTTTGGTGCAAACTCTTAATGAGGTGAAATTATGAAGAAAAAGTTGAAGTTAAAACCCTATGTTTTACCAAGTGTGTATGTAATTTTTGTAATAGGACTTACAATCGGAACATATTATGTTGCTAAAAATATGAAAAAGACAAAAGTAAATCCAGATTACAATTATGTATCTAGTATTATCCTAAATCAAGACGTGCCAGTAATTAATGAAACAACAAAAATCATAAAACCATTTACAAGTGAAAAAGTAGAAATAGGAAAATACTATTATGATTATAAAGGAGAAGCAGCAAACCAAGAAAAATCATTAACAAGACATGATAATACATACATCCAAAATTCAGGACTTGATTATAAATCACAAGAAACTTTTGATGTGGTTTCTGTACTAAATGGAACTGTAACAAAAGTAACAGAAGATGATTTATTAGGAAAAACTGTAGAAATTAAACATGATAACGAATATATTACAGTTTATCAAAGCCTATCAGAAGTAAGTGTAAAAAAAGGGGATACGGTAACACAAGGACAAATAATAGGAAAAAGTGGTACCAATGAAATTGATAAAGATCTAGGAAATCATTTACACTTTGAAATGTATCTAAAAGGAATGATTATAAACCCGGAAGAACAAATTGATAAAGACATTTCTACAAACCAAGAATAAAAAGAAGTTGACCCTTCTTTTTTTCATATTTTTTTAATTTTCTATATATACTTTACTAGAAAGAAGGAACATATGGAAAAAAGATTAGTAGAAAGAACGTTAAAGGAAGCAAATATAATTATAAAACAAAAAAAGACGTTAAGACAGGTAGCAAAAGAATTAAATGTTGGAAAAAGTACGATCCATAAAGACATGCACCTAAGACTAAAAAGAATCGATAATAATCTTTATGAAGAAGTTCAAAACGTATTTAAAGACCATATTAAAACAAGACATCTACGAGGAGGAGAATCAACAAAGAAAAAATATAAAAAAAATAAAATAAAATAGAGATTTTATGGTAAAATAATAATGTTTAGGAAAAGGAAGTGATAAAAGTGTTAGCAAAAGATATTGGAATTGATTTAGGAACAGCTAATGTATTAATTTATATAAAAGGACAAGGGATTGTTTTAAATGAGCCTAGTATTGTAGCTATTGATACAGATTCTAAAAAAGTAATAGCAGTAGGTCGTGAAGCAAATGAAATGCTAGGGAGAACGCCAGGAAAAGTAAAAGCGATTAAACCAATGAAAGATGGTGTCATTGCAGATTTTGAAATAACAGAAATTATGCTAAATACCTTTATCAAGAAAATAAAAGCAAGTTCTCTCTTCTCTAGACCACGTATTCTAATTTGTTGTCCAACAAATGTAACTCCTGTTGAAAAAAATGCAATTAAAGAAGCGGCAGAAAGAACAGGAGCTAGAAGAGTTTATATAGAAGAAGAACCAAAAGTAGCAGCCATAGGAGCAGGAATGGATATTTCAAAACCAAGTGCGAATATGGTAATTGATATTGGAGGAGGTACAACAGATATTGCAGTACTTTCCTTAGATGATATTGTAACTTCAACTTCAGTACGAGTAGCAGGAAATGTTTTTGACCAAGATATTATAAAATACATAAAAGAAAAATATAAATTATTAATAGGAGATAGAACAGCCGAAGATATAAAAATTAATTTTGGTAATATATTTGATCCCAATAAAAAGGAAAATATGGAAGTACGTGGAAGAAATCTAATTACAGGACTTCCCCATACAATCACAATTACTCAGCCTGAAATAGAAGAAGCTCTTCATGAAAGTGTATATAAAATTATTAAAGCAGCAACCAATGTATTAGAACAAACTCCTCCAGAATTATCTGCAGACATTGTCAATAAAGGAATTGTTCTAACAGGAGGAGGAGCAATGCTACAAGGATTGCCAGAATTATTAACAAAAGAATTAGAAGTCCCTGTATTTATTGCAGATTCTCCACTAACTTGTGTAGCAGAAGGAACAGGAGTATTATTAGATAACATTGCACGCTTAGGAGACCGATAAAAATCGGTTTTTTTATTTGATAATTTAGAAAATATTGTTTATAATTTAGTTAGAAAAGAGGTAGAGTGATGAATCAAGATATACTAAGTGCTGCCAAAATTGTACTAGTAACCTTTATTTTCTCAGCATTAATTCAACCACTAATGAAAAAAATTGCAAGGCATATTGATGCTATGGATAAACCGAGAAGTGATGAAGGAAATAGACATATTCATAAAAAGGAAGTACCCAAATTAGGTGCTGTTGGGATATTTCTAGGATTTTTATTTGGCTACATGCTTTTTGGAGATCAAAGCTTGCAAATGAATTCCATTTTAATTGGTAGTTTTATCATTGTACTAGTAGGAATTATAGATGATATCCATTCCATTCGAGCATCCTATAAATTCTTAGGTCAGTTAGTAGCCGCATCCGTTATCGTCTTTTATGGAGGAATTCTATTAAATAATATAACAGCGTTTGGATTTTCCATAAACTTTGGAGTATGGTCCTATCCATTAACCATTTTATTTATCGTTGCCTGTTGTAATATTATTAACTTAATAGATGGCCTAGATGGTTTAAGTGGAGGAATCTGTTCCATCTTTTATTTAACAATCGGAATTATCGGTTTTTATCAGGCAAGAAGTGGAAGTTTAGTTATGATGCTTACTTTCATTATGCTAGGTTCCACCTTAGGATTTTTATTACATAATTTCTATCCTGCCACTATTTTTGCAGGTGACTGTACCCAGTTTGAAGGTTTTATTATAGCAGTAATTGCCCTTTTAGAATTTAAAGGACCTACCTTAACATCATTCTTTGTACCACTCTTAATTCTTGCTATTCCAATATTAGATACCGCTTTTGCTATTATTCGAAGGATGCTAAAAAAACAACCAATCTTTTCTCCAGACAAAGAGCATCTACATCACCAATTATTAGGAATGAACTTTTCACAAAGAACAACTGTATTAATTATATATTTTATTAATATCTTATTCGCAGCAGCATCTATTTTATATCAATTAAAAGATCCGGTGATAGGTAAAATAATATATATAATTCTATTAATTATTGTCTTTTGGTTTGTATTTCATACAAGTATTATTTCAGATAAAAATCCTAAAATCACAAAAAAAGTAAAAGATAAATTACATGTAAAAACAACGAAAAAAGAGAAGAAAAAAAAGAAAGCAATATCTAAAAAGTAGAGTTGCTTTTTTGTTAATCATCTTTGATAAAGTGGAAAAATATGGTAAAATGAATAAGAATAGAGAGGGTAGTGGATTATGCTTAATTTTATTGTTTGTGAAGATAATCACCAATTTATAGATATTATAAAGACTGCGATAGATAATTTTATGATGAATTATGAGATAGATTACAAAATTCATTACTTTGAAGGTTATGATAAGAATTTTGAAAATATTGTAAAAGACGAAATTGGCTTCAAAGTATATTTCTTAGATTTAGTAACAAATGAAGGAACTGGCTTAGATGCTGCTAGAATTATTAGAGAGAAATATGATGACTGGATATCTATTATTATCATCGTAACTTCACATGAAGAATATAGATACGAAGCATTGAGTACAAGACTTGCTATATTTGATTTTGTAAACAAATTAAATGGCTGTGATAAAGTACTGAGGCAAGACTTAAATAGAGTGATGAGTAATTATGATAAAAGGGAGAAAAGCCTATCATATGAGTATAATCACATTTGTCATAAAATAGACTTTCGCCATATTATCAGTATTGAAAAAGAACAAGATAGTAAAAGATGTATCATTCATACAACCTATGGTAATAAAACGAGCGCTGGGAGTTTAAACTCTGTACTGAAATTACTAGATAAGAGATTTATGAAAATTCACAGAAGTGTAATTGTAAATATCGATCAAATAGAAAGTTATGATGCCTCTAAGAATAAGCTAATATTCAAAGATGGAACACATACACATCTTATCGCTAGAGACAAAAAGAAGGAGTTGATGATACGTGTTAGAACTAGTCGATAAACCAATGCTTTTCTTTAAGCACATAAAAAGGAGTAAAAAGATATGACAAATATTGTAGTAAAAATAATATGTGCAGCTATTTGTGCCATAACTTTAATGCATTTGATGAAAACAATGTTAGATAAGGAATATAAACCAACAAAGAAAAACCAATTACTACTAATAGCAATATTGACAATTATTACTTATTTTTCATATCAAGTAAAATATAGTGGAGAAAGTGGCATATTAAAACTAGTCTTATATATTATAGCCTTTAAATTTTTAACAAGGCAAAGTATATATAAAATAACAATAACGCTTTTAATAACGATAGCAATACTTTCTATTTCAGACTTGATGGGTAGTCTAGTACTTATAAATTGGGTGACTATAGAACAAGTTAGAGGAATATGATATTACATATTACCATTTAATATTATTGTTTGTGGAGCTACTATTATGATAATTAATATAACTCCAATAAAAAATAAATTAAAAAATTTTATTTTCAATTTAAACGATCGAAGTAGATTCTCAACCTTATTTTTATTAACAGCATCTATTGTTGTAATTTTATATGTATTATATAATATTAGTATGAATTTTCAATGGAGTGAACAATACTTTATAAACTTACTAATTGCAGTAACATACATAATCATAATTCTAATCTTTTTTAAAGATAGAAATGAATATAATAATTTGATGATTCAATATGATTGTCTATTTGATTATTTTAAAGAATTAGAAAATAGTATTGATGAAATTTCACTGAATAATCATGAATATAAAAATCAACTTGCAGTTCTAAAACAATATATTGAAAGGAATAAGAAAAAAGATGCCATTAAATATATCAATGATATGGGTACCAATATAAATTCAGAAGATCAAATGGTTGCCTCACAATTAAAAAACATCCCCAAAGGTGGTATTAAAGGTTTATTATATTATAAAATAATTGTGGCAAAAAACAAAAAAATTTCTATTGTCTTAGATATAAGTAAAAATGTTACTAAAAATCTAAAGCAACTAACTTATGAAGAAAATAAAGTATTGTCAAAAGTCTTAGGAGTATATATTGATAATGCGATAGATGAAATAGCAAAAATGAAAAAAAAAGTTTTAACATTAGAAATTTATAATATGGATAGTGCAACGAATATAGTAATATCAAATAAGTTTAGAAAAGACCAAGTAAAAATAGAAAAGATTTCACAAAAGGGATATAGTACAAAAGGAACTGGACATGGTAAAGGATTATATTTGATTAATAAAATAATAAATAAAGAAAAATGGTTTACTGTAGAAAGAAGAATAATTGATGACTATTATATTCAAAAAATAGTAATATTACCAAAAAAAAATTACTGATTTCTCAGTAGTTTTTTAGTCTCTTAAACTAGCAGGTGCTAACGGTTCATCTATTAAAAGTACCATACAACCCATTGATGCCGCACCAGTAAGCATTAGTACAACAACACCAAAAAATTTAGCTAATCTTTTTTTCATACCCTCTTCTCCTCTCTTATAGATTACTTAAAATACTATTACTAATATCTAAGCCTATTGATAAGCCAAATAATTTCTATAAGGCTGTCCAAATATTTTATATGTGAAAGGGTTAACCATAACAGCTTCTAATATGATTGCCACAATAAATAAATAGTTAATACAAGTATTATGAATAAATAAAGCAAGCAACATGTAGATAATAGCAGTACAAGTAGTAACAATCTTTCTAAATTTTCTCTTTCTTACATTTGGTAGTGGTCGTTTAACAGTATCAGCAGGTGCATAAATAGCAAGAATGATGACACCAATTCCCCCAACAATGGCAAATACAAAATTACCAAATGCAAAATATTTCATGAATGAAGGTAATCCAATGAATAAAATAGTAGAAAAAATTAAACATTCGGAACTTTTGTTAGCATGAAATCCAAATCCTGAAAATCGAATAACATTAAACAATATAAGTAATAAGAATAAATCTTTAACCATATCAAGGAAGATAGCAAGAGTACAAATAACAACAAGTTTGGTAATAGTTAAGTATAATCCCTCTAATCCATAACGTAATTTCTCGATTTCTTCATCAGTGTAACTTTTATAAGCAATAATAAACTTCATAGACCTACTTAAAAATGCTTGTTTCAAATAATCACCTCATCTTCTCCGAACCATCTATACTATATCAAAAAAATAAATATCTAAAAAAAGTAGCAATTCAGAGTTCTTTTTCCTTTAACTTTTGTCGAATTTTGTCGAATTATAGGAAAATATTACCAAAAACAGTCACAGAACTACCATTAACAGAAATTTCGTAACTATCGTAATAAAAGTGGTAAAATGAAAATGCGCATGACAAAATAACCTGATGTGCAAAAGAATTAAAAGAAGGTGAGGTGTAGAAGTTGATTGGTCGCGTTAAATGGTTTAACAATGAGAAGGGTTATGGCTTTATAGAATACAAAGAAAACGAAGATATCTTTGTACACTATTCTGCTATAGAACAAGACGGGTATAAAACACTAGCTGAGGGTCAATATGTTGAGTTTGTTTTACTTGAGACATCTAAAGGATTACAAGCGAATCATGTGAAACTAGTAAAAGAAACTACTACTACAAAATAAGTAGTTTTTTTTTGGTCTTTATGATAGTATATAGTAAAGGAGGCGAATGGTATGGAAATGATTATTCGTGGTGACAAGTTAAGTGTCACAGAGTCAATGAAATCATACATTGACGAAAAAATAGGAAGGTTAGAAAAGTATCTAGAAAATGCAGATGGTGTTCGTTGTACAGTTTTAGTTAAAGTAAGAGGAAAAGACCAAATAGTCGAGATTACAATTCCTCTAAAAACAGTTATTTTAAGAAGTGAAGAAAAACAAGAAGACTTTTATAAAGCAGTAGATAAAGCAGTAGATGTTTTAGAAAGACAAATTAGAAAGAATAAAACGAAATTAGTAGCAAGACAGACAAAAACAGTAGTTGAATTTGATTTTAATGCTATAGAAGAAGAACCAGAAGAAAAAAAGGAAGTTGTTAAGAGGAAAAAAGTAGAAGTAAAACCAATGAATGAAGAAGAAGCAATACTTCAAATGGAACTTCTTGGACATCAATTTTATATGTATAAAGATAGTGAGACTTCAACTCATGCCGTTGTTTATAAAAGAAAAGATGGCGGCTATGGCGTTATTGAATCTGAATAAAAAGAAAAAGGCAAATACTGTCTTTTTCTTTTATAGATAAAATTTGACTATTATAGAAAAATGTATATAATATAGACAAAGAGAAGAGGCAGTATTATGGAAAAAGTAGAGATTAATTATTTTTTCAAAATATTTAATGAAGAAACTAAAAAGAATATTATAAAGCATATGAAAAATAAAATTTCAGAAAATGAATCTGATTTTGAACTATTTTATTTATTTCCAGAACAATCAGTAGGACCAGATGAAAAACTAAAAGTATATCAAGATAGTTTATTTGAGTGTTGTGCAAATTACATTTCACTAACAAATGCAGATATAAGTATATACCCTAAAGAAGCATTAGACTTTGCAGAACTGATATTAGAAAAACTTGAGGCAAATACATATAGTGAAAGTTTTGTTACATCGCTTCAGTTTATTTATCAAAGATTCTTTGATGCCCTATCACTAGGGTACCCTATATTAATGTCATCAGAAAATGATTGTGATAATCCCCATCTGATAGCCACTTTTGATTCCTCTTATAAATTAGCACAGTTTGAATCAATAAATATGACATTATTAGAACAGGCAACAATTATGACAAAAGTATTAAAGATGGAATTAGAACATAAAAAAGGTCCAATTTCTGATGTAAGATATTGTTATCGTAAAGATATTTAAAAGATAAAAGAATGAAAGTTGGAAAAAGACTTAACACATTTCTTTTTTTTTGATAGAATAATGGGATAAGGAGAGTGGAACTATTATGAATTTTATTAGAAAAATGTTTGATCATGAATATAAAGAATTAAAAAAGTTTGAACATCAAGCAGATGCTATTATGGAACTAGAAGAAGAAATGTCTAATCTAACAGATACAGAGCTAAAAGCCAAAACAGAAGAATTTAAAGAAAGATTAAAAAAAGGAGAAACTCTAGATGATATTCTAGTAGAAGCTTTCGCTGTAGCAAGAGAAGCATCATATCGTGTCATTGGGGAAAAACCTTTCTATGTACAACTATTAGGTGGACAAGCAATTCATTATGGAAATATTGCTGAGATGAAAACTGGTGAAGGAAAAACTTTAACAAGTGTCCTACCAGCATATTTAAATGCCTTAACTGGAAAAGGTGTTCATATTATTACAGTTAATGAATACTTAGCAGGACGTGATGCAGAATGGATGGGTGGAATCCACAGATTTTTAGGACTAACAGTTGGTGTAAATAGTCGTGATTTAAGTGCCGAAGAAAAACAAGAACAGTATGCCTGTGATATTTTATACACTACCAATAACGAATTAGGTTTTGATTACTTACGAGACAATATGGTAGTACATAAAGAAGAACGAGTACAAAGACCATTAAACTTTGCCATTATCGATGAGGTTGACTCAGTTTTAATTGATGAAGCAAGAACCCCACTTATTATTTCGGGAGGACAAATGCAAAGTGCCAACCTTTATATAGATGCTGATCGATTTGTAAAAGGGCTAAAATTGGATGAAGACTATATTTATGATGAGAAGACAAAAAGTGTCAATTTAAATGACTCTGGAAGTGTTAAAGCAGAAAAAATGTTTCACATAGACAATTTATACGATATAAATAATGCTACCCTGGTACACTATATCAATCAAGCATTACGTGCAAATTATGCTATGAAGAAAGATTTTGATTATGTAGTACAAGATGATGAAATCATAATTGTCGATCAATTTACAGGACGTCTTATGAAGGGGCGTGCTTATAGTGATGGACTTCATCAAGCAATCGAGGCTAAAGAAGGCGTAACGATTAATCAAGAGACAAAAACACTTGCTACTATTACATTCCAAAACTTATTTAGAATGTATCAAAAACTTGCTGGTATGACAGGAACTGCGAAGACGGAGGAAGAAGAATTCCGTGATACTTATAATATGTATGTAATTGAAATTCCAACAAACCGTCCTGTAGAAAGAATCGATGCACCAGACTTAGTCTATGCGACACAGGAGGCAAAATATCATGCAATTATTGATTTTGTGAAAGATTGTTATAATAGAGGACAACCAGTTTTGATTGGTACCATTGCAATTGAGACCAGTGAATTAATTAGTAAACTTCTAAAACAAGCAAAAATACCACATGAAGTATTAAATGCCAAAAACCATGCACGTGAAGCAGAGATTATTTCTAAAATCGGTCAACATAAATCAGTAACCATTGCCACCAATATGGCTGGACGTGGTACTGATATTAAATTATCGGATGAAATTAGAGAACTAGGCGGATTATGTGTTGTTGGTACAGAACGTCATGAGTCTCGTCGTATAGATAACCAGTTGCGTGGTCGTTCTGGCCGTCAAGGTGATCCAGGATATACACAATTCTTCGTTTCTATGGAAGATGAGTTAATGGTTCGTTTTGGAAGTGATAGAATTCGAGATTTAATGAAAACAATGGGACTTGGAGAGCAAGCTATTCAAAGTAAAACCTTTACCAAATCAATTGGAACAGCTCAAACCCGTGTAGAAGGAAACAACTTTGATACCCGTAAACAACTGCTACAATACGATGATGTAATGAACAATCAACGTGAAATTATGTATGATAAGCGAAATGAAATTTTAGATAATGATTCGATTCATGAAACAATTTTAGATACATTCCGCCATCATACAGAAGACTTAGTAAAATCCCATATTGCACCAGAAGGATATTTAACTGAGGAAGATATGGAAGATATTGTGGAGTTTGCCAACGAAAATTTATTGAAAAAAGATATTAAAGTATCATCCATTAAAGGTGAAGATGAAAATGAAGTAATTGACAAACTATATAAATTGGTAGTGGATGCCTATGAAGAAAAACTATCAGAAATTCCAGAAGAAGTAACAGGAGAATTTGAAAAAGCAATTTCCCTTCAAGTAATTGATAATTACTGGATGGAACATATTAATACAATGTCCCATTTAAGAGAAGGAATTGGACTTCGTGGTTATGCTCAAGAAGATCCACTACGTGCATACACAATGGAGGGATTTGATTTATTTGATCAAATGTTACAAAAGATTGATAAGGACACTTCCATCTTCTTGTTAAAAGCAGAAATTCGGCAAAATATTGAACGTAAAGAAGTAGTGAAAAATAAAAAAGCAAATGAAGGTACTGAAAAAGAAAGCAAAAAACAACCAAAAAGAGTAAAAAAAATAGGGCGTAATGATCCATGTCCTTGTGGTTCGGGAAAGAAGTATAAGCAATGTTGTGGAAAGTAAGATAAAATAAGGGAAAAGTAAAAAATCAAAAAGGTAACAAATTTGTTGTTTGTCAACCAATTGAATAAAATGTGGACAAAATCCATTAAAATTAAAGGATGCCAGCAAAATAAAATTTGTTGACATCCTTTATTGTAGAAAATAGTTAAAATAATAAATTGAGAGGCGGTAAGGTATGGAATGGGATAATTTAATAGAATTGATTTTAAATAGTATACAAATAATAGGTGTTTTTATAGCAATCATTATAGGTTTGATTATTTCTAAAGTAATGGATTTAAAAAAAGAAAAAAATGAAGTTATTGGCACAATTGAAGATATAACTATTGAATTGGAAAATATGAATAAGCAATTTAATGGTCTGAAGGAAGAACAATATGGATTTTATAAAGAGGATAATGTATATTCTATAATTGATTTAATATTTGAAGGAAAAGAGTACAAAATATCAAATTCCATACCATATATTAGCGAACAAGAACAAAATGATTTTTATCAATATGTAAAAGAATATGTGTTAATGGTTGCAGAAATCATAAGCAATGATATTTCAATAGAAGAGTGCAAGAAACAACTAAAAGTTGAAAAGTATTCGGTAGAAGAAATAATAGTTGATGAAATTTATGAAAGGAGTGAATAAGATGAAATTACCAGATTTAAAATTGCCAGATTTTAGTTCTCTAGTTACACCGCCACCTATTATTCCTAATCTAGATTTAAAAACTCCACGAATAGTTAGTGCAATTGATAATATTCAAAATATTAATAGATTAAGAAATATGGATAATTTATCTTATCAAATAAGATTAAAGGAGCAACAGAAAAAAATTTATGAGAAAAGATTAAAAAGTATTAATTCAACGCTTGATATTAAAATTGGTCGAATTTTATCTATAATTATTATTTTTATTAGTGTTGTAATACCTTTCTTAATAGTAGCATTTCAAGATTCATTAGAATGTTATCAATTATATATTTATATATATTTGATTGCAAGTTTTGTACTTTCTATGCTTTCTATGAGTATATATTTGTTTTGGTTTTGGAAAAAATAATAAATGAAAAAAGAAAATTTAAAAAATGATAGTTAAAATGTGAAAGTGTAGAAAAAATGCTTCACTTTTTTGATGTAGAATAATAATAATCAAAGAATGGGAGATGATAAGATGATCAATATAAGAAAAAGAGGGAATGTCTATCAATATTGTTTTGAAGCAGGAAAGGTAAATGGTAAAAGAAAGCAAATAACTAAAAGTGGATTTAATACTAAAAATGAAGCATTTATAGCAGGACAAAAAGCATATGATGAATTCATTAATGGGGTAACTACTAATGAATGTAATATGTTATATGGAGATTATTTAGATTACTGGATGAAAGAATATTTTGAAATAAATTATAAATATTCTACTGCAAAGAGATATAAAGAGTCTTTTGGTAATATAAAAGAAGAATTAGGTAATTATAAGTTATCAGTTCTAACTCCATATATTTTAAATCAAGCATTATTAAAGTTATACCAAACTTCTAGTACAAAAGAAGCATTAAGAAATTATCAAAAGGTTATTAAAAGCTCTTTAAGAGATGCAACATATTATTTTGGTTTTATTAAAAATAATATAGCCTGTGATTTAGAAATACCTAGAGTGTTATCATTTGAATCAAAAAAAACGATGTAAGGCACGTTTATACTAAAGAAGAAATAGAAATAATTTTAAATAGATTTAAGAATAATAAAGTATTTATATGTGCATTTATTACTGCTTGTTATACAGGTATGAGAACAGGAGAGGTATTTGCTTTAACTTGGGATGATATAGATTTAGATAATAGAATTATTAACATAAATAAAACTGTGTATGCAAAAGATAAAGGAGAAAGTGGAAGATGGTACTTAGCTACAACTAAAACACCAGGTAGTCAAAGGGAGGTTTATATTTGTGATAGTTTATATGCAGTACTAATAGATTATAAAAATATACAAAATAATTTAAAAAATCAATATGCAAAAAAGTATAAAAGATATATTATAGAAGAAGTAAAAAATAAATTTGGTAAGTTAGTGGAATATAAAATTATGGAAAGTTATTCTAAACGCAATAGAGTAGAAATGGTATTTACTAGGAAAGATGGCACATATTCTGGAACAGATATTATAAGATATCCATTTAAAATTATTCATCACGAATTAGGAATCAACTGCAGATTTTATGATTTAAGAGGCAGTTTTGCTACAAAAGCATTAAGAATAGGAAATGAAATAAAAGACATTTCTAAGTTGTTAGGTCATAGTAGAACTGAAACAACAGAAAATTATTATATTACTAGTACCACTAATGACTTAATTAAAATTTGTGAATCAATAGAAAAAGAAATAGATATAAATTTGAGAGATAAATTTTAGTAGTAACATTGTTAAGCAAGATAAAAAATAGTATAATATTATTAGCTGATTACTTAATGAATAATTGTTAAAGGAGGTGCAAGTAATGAATGATAAACTAATTGGAAATGAAAAAAATATTTTATTTTATAATGATGAAGATGGGAATACTAAAGTAGAAGTATTACTTGAAAACGAAGATGTTTGGTTAAATACTGAAGCTTTATCTACACTTTTTAATATTGATAGAAGTGGCATTGTTAGGCATATCAATAATATTTATAAAGATGAAGAATTAAATGAAAGTAGCACATGTGCAAAAATTGCACATATGGGTAATGACGGAAAACAAACTTATAATACAAAATATTATAATCTTGATATGATTATTTCTATTGGATTTAGAGTTAATTCCAAAAAGGCAATTAAATTTAGAACTTGGGCTAATAAAATAATCAAAGACTATATGGTTCAAGGTTTTGCTTTAAATGATGAAAGATTTATGAAAGCACGAAAATCTGATCAAGAATACTTTAAAAGATTGCTTGAAAGAATTAAGTTAATTCGTACAAGTGAAAGAATGTTTTATCAAAAAATTACTGATATATTTGCTGAATGTTCAATTGATTATGATAAAGATAGTGATATGGCAATAACGTTTTATAAAACGATTCAAAATAAATTCCACTTTGCTATCACTGGTCATACTGCTGCTGAAATTGTTTATAATAGAGTTGATGCAAAAAAAGATAATATGGGACTTACAACATGGGAGAATTCTCCTGATGGCAAGATACTAAAATCGGATGTAATAATTGCTAAAAATTATTTAGATGAAAAAGAAATTAAGAACTTGAATAATTTAGTCAACTTATTTTTAGATATTGCCGAAAATAATGCTGAAAGAAATATTGCAATGTATATGAATGATTGGAAGAATGAAGTAGAAAATGCATTAAGAGTATTTCATTATGATGTTTTAGAGGGAAAAGGTAAAATTTCTCATAAACAAGCCAAAGAGAAAGCCGAAAGTGAATATGAAAAGTTCAAAGTCATTCAAGATAATAATTATGTATCTGATTTTGATAGATTGTTAAATGAAACAAAGCAAATAGAAAATAAATAAATTGCACAATTTATAAAATAATTAAAATATGATATACTTATACCAGTGAACGAATGTGGACAATGTCCTCAATTTGTCCACAGTAGAGAAATATTTATAATAAAAATGATACTAATAATATGGATAATATAGGAATTACCTAGTCCTAAAAACATAGAAATATCAATAATATTATAAATATTGTAAGTATTGATAATATGGGAGTACAAAGTTTTTGTGGTTCGGGCAAAAAGTACAAAAATTGCTGCGGAAAATGAGATAAATAAAGGGTTTGCTAGACTCACGCAAAGTTAAAAAATGTTAACAAATTCATATTTGTTTGCAAATAATTAAAAAATATGGCTTAAATGCCCTAAAAATAAAGGATGTAAACAGAAAAAATATGTGAACATCCTTTTAAATTTCAAGAAAGTGAGATAATATCTATTGAAAAAAGATGAAGTAACAACAGAAATTATTGTTAAAGAAAATAAAGTGGGAATTTTAAGAGTAGGTAATGTTAATTATATTTCATTAACAGATTTAGCTAAGTATCAAAATTCTAGTGATCCATCTTTTACAGTAAAGAATTGGTTAAGAAGGATTACAACTATTGATTACATTGGTTTATGGGAAGAAATTCATAATCCTGATTTTAATTTGGTTGAATTCGACCAAATTAAAACTGAGTATGGTAGAAATTCTTTTGCAATGTCCCCATCTCAATGGATTAAAAGAACCAATGCAATAGGTATTATCTCTAAGGGGGAAGGTATAGCATTGGAACTTTTGCTCATCCAGATATTGCCTTTGAATTTGCTAGTTGGCTATCTCCAGAGTTCAAATTATATTTAATAACTGAATTCGAAAGATTAAAAACTAATGAAGCATATCAATATAAACTAGAGTGGAGTGCAACAAGACTTCTATCAAAAGTTAATTATGTAGTTCATACTGATGCAATAAAGAAATGTATAGTTCCTAATTTAACAGAAAGTCAAAAACAATATGTTTATTCTGATGAGGCAGACATTTTAAATGTGGCATTATTTGGAATGACAGCAAAAGAATGGAAAGAAAGTAATCCAGAACTTGCTAAAAAAGGAAATATAAGAGATTATACCGATTTACTTCATTTAGTAATATTAAATAACTTGCAAAATACAAGTGCCGAATTAATTGAAGATGGTTTATCACAGAGAGAAAGATTAATAAGATTAAATAAATCTACCAAAAGACAAATGAAATCTTTACAAAATAGTAAAAGTATGAAAGATTTGGAATTATTACAAAAACAAGTAAAAGAAGAAAGTAAATTAATATCAAATAAATAAAGTATGAACGAAAAAGTTTCCAAGTTTAAAAGAGGACAAGGCAACAGTGACATTTGATGAAGTATATATCTACATTAATAAATAATCTAGATATCAAAGCAGACGTTTTAATTCTAGCAGGAGGAGAACACTTATATTGGTATCATAATTTAGAATATGAGCTACAAAATAATGAACTCTATAAAAATGAAAAACAAAAATATATGCTTACAAGAGATATGTCTGATAAATATGATAGAGATGCATTAAAAACATCATTAAATAGAATAGTAGAAAGAGTCACACTATTTTCTTTTTTGTTCCATTATAACTTTAATATTTCAGAAGCATTAAAAATATGGTATATTAAAATAAAAAAGGCACTTAGTGTAACCTAAGTACCAATCTATATACAGGGGATCTTCACATTTAACAGTGAACCCTCCCCACTAATAGCATATGTACTATTTAGAAAAATATACCAGAAAGGATAATTTATGAGTAAAAATAAATATCATTTACCATTTAAAGAAGAGTTTTTTATTGAGTTTGGAGGAATTACAAAAAAAAATTCCCATTCGTGGGATATACCTGAGCAACGTTATGCATACGATTTTGAAATTAGAGATGAAAAAAATAAGCCCTATCATGATGACTATTTAATCATTCCTAATTATTATTCCTATAAAAAGAAAATTTATGCACCATTAGACGGTTATGTAGTAGATATTTGTAACGAATATAAAGATACAAAAATTAGAAAAAATAGACCAATTGTATGTGATGCAGATGATGTGAAAGGAAACTATATTTTAATCAAACATAAAAATAATGAATACAGTCTCATTGCCCATATCTTAAAAGATAGCTTCCAAGTAAAAGTAGGAGATATGGTAAAAACAGGAGATTATATTGCACAAGTTGGAAATAGTGGAAATACGAATGGACCGCATATTCATTTCCAAATACAGAATGACTTCAATTTTGAAACAGCAAAAGGAATAAAAATTCGTTTTACAAATCTCTATATCCAAAAAAATGGCAAAAGAATATTTCGAAAATATATTAAAAACGGAGATTTTGTACAAAATAAAAATAAGTAATTGGCACACCTAATAAATCCGTGTATAATAAAGATGAAAGTAGGAGAGATTATGAACAAAAATGAAATAGTAAAATTTTTAGAACAAACCGAAACAGAGTTAAAAGAATTATGGAGGTCACTTTGACGTAGAAAAAAACCTAGAAGAATTAAAATCCCTAGAACAAGAGATGCTAAAACCTAACTTTTGGGATAATAAAAAACATAGTGAAGAAGTAATTAGTAGAGTAAGTGAACTAAAAAAGATAACAAGCTCCATAGTAGATATGAAAAGCCGTCTGGAAACGGATAGAGAATTTCTAGAAATATTAGAAGAAGAGGATATAGAAACAAAAAAAATGATTTCTAGTGATTTAGAAAAAATAGAAAAAGATTTAGAAGACCTATCATACTATATGTACTTAAGTGGTCCCTATGATAATAATAACTGTATTTTAGAAATACATTCTGGAGCAGGAGGAACAGAAGCTTGTGATTGGGCATTAATGCTTTATAGAATGTACAGAAGATGGTGTGAGGCTAAAAAATATAAAACAGAATTATTAGATTATCAAGATGGAGAAGAAGCAGGAATCAAAAGTGCCACAATTCTAATCAAAGGACCAAATGCCTATGGATATTTAAAACAAGAAAAAGGAGTACATCGCTTAGTTCGTCTTTCTCCATTTGATTCAAATAATAGGCGTCATACCTCTTTTGCTTCTGTAGAGATAACCCCAGAAATGAAAGAAGAAATAGATATTACACTTGACGAAAAAGACTTAAAAATTGATGTCTATCGCTCTAGCGGTTGTGGTGGACAAGGGGTAAATACCACAGACTCAGCAGTAAGAATTACCCATCTACCATCTAAAATTATAGTAACCTGCCAAAATGAGCGAAGCCAAATTCAGAATAAGGAACAAGCAATGAAAGTGCTAAAAATGAAACTTCTATTATTAGAAGAAGAGAAACAGAAACAAGAACTAGATAACATCAAAGGTAAACAAAAAAATATAGAATTTGGTTCACAAATTAGAAGCTATATTATGCATCCATACGCCATGGTAAAAGATCATCGTACCAATATAGAAACAAGTAATGTCTCAAAAGTATTAGATGGTGATATAGATTTATTTATACAAAGTAATTTAAAAAGGGGAGAATAAAATGAAGTTTTTAAGATCCAAAAAAACAGATTTAATATTACAGCACATTTATGAAAAAGCTAAAGTAAAACGATTTATAGAATTCCTAATAGGCTCACTAATAGTAGCAAGTGCCTTTAATCTCTTCTTTTCACCTAATAATTTAGTACCAGGTGGAATGAGTGGAGCCTCTGTCATTCTAAACTCCGTCTTTGGTTGGGATAATTCCTTAGTAATTTTAACAGGATCCTGTATCTTGCTAGTCGCAAGTTACTTTCTCTTAGGATGGGAAAAAACAAGAGGATCTATTCTTGGGAGTCTGCTTTTTCCAGTATGTGTCAAACTAACTGCAAATATCGGAGCATATGTAGATATAGATTCCTCCCAACTACTCCTAACTACAATATTTGGTGCTGTTCTCTACGGATCAGGTGCAGGAATGATATTTAAAGCAGGATACACAAGTGGTGGAACAGATATCCTAAACCAAATTTTATCGAAATATTTGCATATTAGTATTGGAAATAGTATTTTAATAAGCGATGGTTTAATTGTTTTATCCTCTGCTTTTGTTTTTGGAATCAACAAACTAATGTATTCTTTGATTATTTTATATATTGTAAGTTTTATAACAGATCGTGTTATCTTAGGAATTTCTGATAGTAAGGCTTTCTATATTATTACCAGTGAAGAAGAAAAAGTAAAAGATTATATTTTAAAATATCTAAATCATGGCGTTACTATTTTTAATGCTAAAGGTGGATACAAAAAAGAGCGTCAAACAGTCTTAATGTGTGTACTTCCAACCAAAGAGTATTACAAACTAAAAGAAGGGCTTCATGAAATTGATCCAGATAGTTTCTTTGTCGTAACAGATGCATATGAAGTATTTGGAGGTGAGTAGATGAATATAGAACAAGTAATTAAAACAATCCACAGCAAAAAACTAATAAGGCGCTACATCATATTAATTATTGCTCTTTTCCTATCTGCCTGTGTCTTTAATCTCCTATTGCTACCCACAAAACTAGTAACTGGTGGAGTAGGCGGTATTACAATTATTACGAAATATTTATATGGCTGGAATCCTGCTATGATTACATTTATTCTATCAGTAATACTCTTACTATTAAGCTTTCTCTATTTAGGTGTAGAAAAAACATCAGGATCCATTGTAGCCACTCTCATCTATCCAGTTTTTGTACATTTAACAGAAAATATTGGAAGTATTATCGTAATTGACATGAGCGATTTACTATTAATTTCTATTTTTATAGGAGCCATCAGTGGTGTGTTAAATGGAATCATATTTAAAGTAGGATTTAGTAATGGAGGACTCCAAATTATAAGCCAAATTCTTTTTAAATATTTTAATATTCCAGTATCAAAATCCAGTTTTATTATTAATATGATAGTAGTACTAATCGGAGGCTTCTTCTTTGGTTTTGCAATTGTCATGTATGCAATGATAATTTTATTCATTACTAGTCTATTAATTGATAGAGTTTTACTAGGAATATCCAACAATAAAGCCTTCTATATTATTACAAGTAAGGATGAAGAAGTAAAAGAATATATTATCAATCATTTAAATCATAGTGTTACAGTATTTGATGTAAAAGGAGGCTTCTTACAAAAAAGAAGAAAAGTATTGCTAACTGTTATCCCATCTCGTGAATACTTTCAGGTAACAACAGGAATAAAGATGCTAGATAACGATGCTTTCTTCCTAGCCTGTGATGCCTATCAAGTAGAAGGTGGAAAATAATGTAAACTTCCAGAAAAAGGTAGACAAACTTCCTTTTTTTTTGTCGATTAATGTGGTACAATATATACACCAAGGTAGGTGAATTTAGTGGATTTAATCAGATTAAAAAATGTCAGCAAACAATATAAAAACGGAGTTACCGCTATTCAAGACCTAGACCTATCAATCAAAAAAGGGTCTTTTACTTTCGTTATTGGAGGTTCAGGTAGTGGTAAATCTACACTAATTAAAATGCTTTACCGAGAGGAACGTCCAAGTAAGGGCCAAATAGTAGTAGGTGGAGTAAACGTTGTAAAACTAAGAAATACAAAAGTATATAAATTAAGAAGAAAGTTAGGAATTGTATTCCAAGACTATAGATTGCTTCCCAAACTGACCGTTTATGAAAATGTAAATTTTGCAATGGAAGTAATTGGAGCAAGTAAAAATGAAGCCCGTACCAAAGTGTTAAAAGCACTAGAAGTAGTAGGACTTAAAAATAAAATTCATAATTATCCAGATCAATTATCAGGAGGAGAACAACAACGTGTAGCAATTGCACGAGCTATTGTAAATGAACCTAAATTACTTTTATGTGATGAACCAACAGGAAACCTAGACCCAGAGATGAGTATGGAAATTATGAAAGTCTTAGATAATATTAATAAAGAAACAGGAACGACCATCATTATGGCAACCCACGATAAAGAAATTGTAAACAAAATGAAAAAGCAAGTAATTACTTTAAAGGATGGAAGACTAATCGACTTTAAAGAGAAAGGAACTTATCATGAAGCTATTTAGAATGTTAGGAAGAAGTTTCCGTGATGCTTTCAAAAGTGTATTCAGAAACTTCAGTTTATCACTCGCTTCTATTTCCTGTATCACAATTACGCTAATTATTGTAGCAATCGCCATAATTGCTTCATTCAACGTAAAAAACTTTACAAAAGAATTAGAAAAAGACATGACTATAGTCGTCTTTCTAGATACAAAAGCAACAGAACAAGAAGTAACAAGTGTAAAGAAAAAAATAGAATCATTAGAGAATGTAGAAAAATATACATTCAAAAGTAAAAATGATGTAAAAAAGGAAATGGTAAAAGAGTCCGATGTCTTTAAGACAGTAATGGATGGTTGGGATGATGAAAACTCTCCCCTAAAAGATACTTTTCAAGTAAAAGTAAAAGATATCATGAAAATCGGCACAACAGCTAGAAAAATAGAAAAAATGGATAAAGTATCCGTAGTACGTTATGGAGAAAATATGGTCGATAAAATGGTAGTAGCTTTTGCATCTATTGAAAAAGTAGCCTATGGAGTAGTCATTGCTTTAATACTAGTAACTGTATTCTTAATTGTAAATACAATAAAATTAACCATCTTCTCAAGAAAAAGAGAAATTTCCATCATGAGATTAGTAGGAGCATCAAACTTTACCATTAAGACACCATTTATTATTGAAGGAATGGTTCTAGGAGCCATTGGTGCAATTATTCCAATATTAATTACAACCTTTGGATATTTAGCTTTCTATAATCATTTTGAAGGATATTTATTCTCACCAGTAATTATCCTAATAAAACCAGAACCATTTATTTATAGTGCATCTCTTGCTATACTAATAATAGGAATTATTGTAGGTATGATAGGAAGTGCACATGCTGTAAGGAGGTATTTAAAAGTATAATGAGAAAAAAGAGTATTGCATTATTTAGTATTGCTATCATGAGTATTGGTATGATTTCAGTACCAACAGAAACAAAAGCAAAAGCCCAAACTTTAGCAGAGTTTGAAGCAGAAGTAAAAAAATATACACAAGAGTTACAAGAAAAGAAAGATAAAGTAGCAAAAAACGATGCTGAAGTAGCAGAAATTAAGAAAAAAATTACAAATATTGAATCCCAAATTAAACAAGCAGAAACAGATATTGCAAATCTTGAACAAGAAATAAAAAAGAATGAAGAAGAAATAGTAGCAAAAAAAGAAGAAAGCAAAAAGATAATGGAATATTATCAAATTGCAAATGGAGATAATGCCTATTTGGAATATGCATTCGGATCTACTAGCATTACAGATATGATATATAGAATGTCAGTAGTAGAACAATTAACAGAATATAATGATCAAGTAATGAAAGAACTAAAAGCATTAATTGAAAAAAATAACCAACAAAAGGATTCCCTTGCCAAGAAAAAAACAGAGCTAGATTCACTTAAAAAATCTCTTCAATCAGAAAAAGAAAGAATTGATGCAGACACTTCTAAAATAAAAGCAGGAATGCCAAATTTAGAAGAACAAATAAAAAGTGCTAAAGCACAAGTGGAGTATTTAACAAAAAAAGGTTGCTATAAAACAGAAACAATCAATGCCTGTATAGCAAGACTAGACCCCCCACCAGTTGGAAGTGGCGGAGGTACTGTAGTTGCTGATGATGGAAGTTATACAATGAACCAATATGGTTTTGCTCTTCCAATGCAATATGGATATATTACACAAGGTTATGGCGGATATGGTGGCCATATGGGAATGGATTTATCAAGTAGCAACAAATCAATTCCTATCTATCCATTAGCTACAGGAATCGTTACTGCAAAATTTTATGATGGTTATGGAGCATTGGTATTAAAAATAAGACATAATATAGGAGGACAAATTATTTATTCCACTTATGCCCATATGAGAGCATGGTATGTAAATGTAGGACAGACAGTAACACCAGGTACAAGGCTTGGACTAATGGGATCTACTGGATACTCAACAGGACCACATTTACATGTAGAATTAACAACATGTGATTGGAAATCACCAGGTGGAGGATGCACTTGGGGTCAATACCAAAGAAGTACCATTAATCCAGGACGCTATATTAATTTTCCATCACGTTGGAATAGTAGATAAAATTTTAAAGCCTCTAATTTTAAAAAGTTCTATGTATAATTAACATGGAGCTTTTTAATTAAAATTCAAAATAAAAAAAGTTTTAAAGAACATTTTAATCTTATATAGTATAATAAAGTAAAAAAAGAAAGGAAAATAGATTATGACCTATCAACCTATTAAACACTATGATACAAATGAAAAAAATTAAAAAAAGGTTTTCCACCTATTAGGTGTAAAAATTGTTACTTTAAAAATCTAGATATTTTTACTGCAAAGAGATACTGTAGGATTCATGAAGATGAAATTAGATATATAGATTATAAAAGCTGTACCATGCCACAAAGAAGAAAGAGAAAAATTAAAAGCCTTAACATGGACAACTTTCAATCAATATATGACAAAACCATTTTATAATGATCTATTAAAAGATTTCTTTTGGAATGATCTAATTTATAATGATTTTGAAGTAATTATACATACCTTTAAAGTTTAGGAGTTGCTTGCAATACTCCCAGCATCACAAACTGTACCCTTTTTAGTAGAATGCTTGAATAAAGAAGATCAAAATAAAGACAAGAAACATGGATAGTGTTTTAGAAAATCCAGAAGTATTACTAGATAACTTAAATGCCCATCAAGCAATCAATGAGGACAGTGCATATGATTATGCAACAGCTATTATACTTAAAAACTATTTTGATTCAAGAACAAGAAATAATGAAATGAAAAGTTATTATGAAGAGTTAAACAATAATCCAAGTATTGAAACAATAACTCATATTACAGAAAAAATTATAAAAAACAATATATTAGAAGAAACTATTTCCAATATAGGATTCTATCAAAAGAAAATCTAAATACTCTTACAAAATACTGAGAAATCATATCAAAAATCAATGAAAACAATAAATTAACATAAAAGCTGAAAGAGTCTTTTCTTTTTCTAATTAAAATATATTGCTATTCTAAATGAATTTATATAAAATAGAAATCAATATAGGTTTTTACAGTAAATATATGCGAAAAGATGGAGGTCAGAAAATGTTTGAATTAGTATCAAAATATACCCCCAATGGGGACCAACCAAAAGCAATAAAAGAATTAGTGAATGGCATTAAAGAAGGAAAAAAAGAACAAGTCCTACTAGGAGCAACAGGAACAGGAAAAACATTTACAATTGCAAATGTAATAAAAGAAGTAAATAAGCCAACCTTAGTACTTGCTCACAATAAAACACTAGCAGGACAACTTTACAGTGAATTTAAGGAACTATTTCCAAATAACCGAGTAGAGTATTTTGTGTCATACTACGATTACTATCAACCAGAAGCATATGTTCCTTCCACCGATACTTATATTGAAAAAGACTCATCCATCAATGATGAAATAGATGAACTTCGTCATCGTGCTACTAGTAGTCTTTTATCAAGTAGAGATGTTATTGTGGTTGCTAGTGTCTCTTGTATCTATGGTATTGGTGAAGTAGATGAGTATAAAAATAAAATGTTAACTCTAAATGTAGGAGACGAAGTGGAAAGAAATGCAGTACTTACAAAACTAGTGGACATGCTATATGAGCGAAACGACATGGACTTTAAACGTGGAACTTTTAGAGTAAGAGGAGATACCTTAGAAATCATTCCAGCATATCAAAATACGACGGGTTACCGAATTGAGTTTTTTGGTAGTGAAATTGATAGGATTAGTGAAATAGATACTCTAACAGGAGCAATTATCTCAAATAAAAAAACCATTAGTCTATTTCCAGCAAGTCATTTCGTAGTAAGTGATAATAAATTAAAAGATGCCATTGTTAGAATACAAAAAGAGTTAAAAGAACGGCTTGCATATTTTAAAGAAAATAATAAACCCCTACCAGCAGAACGCCTAGAACAAAGGACAAATTATGATATTGAAATGTTGGAAGAAACAGGTTTTTGCACAGGAATTGAAAACTATTCTGCCCCAATGGCAGGAAGAAGCCCTGGAGAAACTCCAACTACTTTGATGGACTTCTTTCCAGATGACTACCTACTTGTTATAGATGAGTCTCATGTTACTCTACCACAGGTAAGAGGAATGTATAATGGAGACCGTGCTCGCAAAATGAATTTAGTAGACTTCGGCTTTCGTCTTCCAAGCGCCCTAGATAATAGACCATTAAAGTTTGATGAATTTGAGAAAAAAATCAATCAAGCAATCTATGTTTCTGCAACGCCAGGGGATTATGAACTAGAACACACTGAAGGAAAATTCATTGAACAAATCATCCGACCAACAGGGCTTTTAGATCCAACAGTAGAAGTGAGAAAAACAGAAGGCCAAATTGATGACTTAGTAGGAGAAATTAACAAGCGAATTGAATTAAATGAAAGAACATTAGTAACAACCCTTACGATTCGTATGGCAGAAGAGCTAACAAACTATTTAAAAGAGTTAGATATCAAAGTAGCCTATTTACATGCCGAAGTAAAAACTCTCCAAAGACTAAAAATCATTCACGACTTAAGAGCAGGAAAATACGATGTAGTAGTAGGAATTAACTTATTACGAGAAGGAATCGATATCCCAGAAGTTTCCCTAATTGCAATTCTTGATGCAGATAAAGAGGGATTCTTACGTAGTAACAGAAGTTTAATTCAGACCATCGGACGTTGTGCAAGAAATGCCAAAGGACACGTTATTATGTATGGAGATAAAGTAACAGATAGTATGAATCAGGCAATCACAGAAACTGCTCGTCGTAGAAAAATTCAAGAATCATATAATAAAGAGTATGGCATTATTCCAAAAACAATCCAAAAAGAAATTAGAGAAGTAATTAGTAATGTAGATGAGGCATCATCTCCTAAGAAGAAAATGACCAAAAAAGAAATAGCACTAACCATAGAAAAGGTTGAACAAGAAATGAGAGAAGCCGCAAAGAATCTAGACTTTGAACGTGCCATGGAACTTAGAGACATCTTGTTTGAAATGAAGTCAGAATAATGAAATTTAAGAAAGTATATATAGAAATAACAAATCATTGCAATCTCGCCTGTTCCTTCTGTAGTAAAGATAACAGAAAAACTCGAATGATGAAAATAGGAGAGTTTGAACGTATTTTAAAAGAAATCAAACCTTATACAAACACCATTTATTTACACGTAAAAGGAGAACCTCTTCTTCACCCACATCTAGACTCCCTTCTTACTCTTGCTGATTTTTATGCTCTTAGGGTAAATATCACAACAAATGGTATCTTACTACCCGAAAAAGTTGATATGCTAAATACTCATCCTTCTGTAAAGAAGATAAACATCTCTCTCCATGCAGAATATAAAAATAGTGGCATCATAGAAAAAATACTAACAGCCACTACCATCATCAGAGAAGATATTCTAATAATTTATAGATTGTGGACACTAAAGGATACTAGACTAGATGAAAAATCAACAAAAATTGTGGAAAGATTAAAGAAATATTACAACTTATCCCCCAATATTGTGGAAAAGTTAAAATGTGAGCAAAATGTCAAAATAAATTCTACTACTTATGTGGATAAAGAAAAAGAATTTATCTGGCCCAGAAAGACAAATCACAAATCTTGTGGATATTGTATGGCCTTAAAAACACAGATTGCTATTTTAGTAGATGGAACTATAGTACCATGTTGTCTAGACAGTAACGGTATCATAAACCTTGGAAATATTTATAAAGAAAGTTTTTCCTCTATTCTTGCTTCTCCTAGATTAAATACATTAAAAGAAAGTTTTCAGACGCATTATCCTAGTGAAGAGTTATGTCAAAGCTGTACCTATAAAGAAAGATTTAAGATAAAAAAAGATTGACATTTAAAGAAAAAGTGATAATATTAATATAAATATTTTGGAGGTTTCTATGGTAGTAGTGATAGTAAATAATCAAAATAGTATTCAAAACTTTCCACTAGCACCATTATTGTGTCCAAAACAAATAATGAAAAAATAAAATGACGGTTTTAAGTCTTAAGAGCTTAAAACTGTCATTTTGCTATAGGAGGAAGAGAAAATGAAAAATCCAACAATTGATGATTTAATGACACTAGTAAATACTTATACCAAAGAAGAAGATGCTAAGATGATAATGCATGCTTATAAGGATGCCAAAAGTTTGCATAGTGGAGTCTATAGACAAAGTGGAGACCCTTATATTAGCCATCCTCTATATGTTGCTTATTTAATGGCCTTACGCTATGCAGATAGAGACACTATTTGTGCATGCCTTTTACATGATACGATTGAAGATACAGATATCACAAAAGAAGATATTGAAAAAGAGTATAATAAAGATGTAGCAATTCTAACAGATGGTGTTTCAAAAATTAGTAGATTAAATTTTTCTACAAAACAAGAACAGAATATGGCAAATATCAGAAAGTTATCAGTAGGAATAAAAACAGACGTTAGGATTCCTCAAATAAAATTAGCAGATCGTAAGCACAATATGCGAACATTACAGTACAAAAGGTATGAAAAACAAATAGAAAATGCCAAAGAAACAATGGACATCATGGCACCAACAGCAAACTACTTAGGGGATAATGAAACACAAGTAGAACTAAGAGATTTATCTCTTATGTATTTAGAACCAGATACCTATAAATATGCCAAAGAAACAAGAGAAAAATTAGAAGAGAAAAGTAAAGAATGCTTAGAAGAAATGTCTGAAATAATTAAAAATGCCCTAAAAAAGGAAGGGATTACTAGTAAAATTACGCCAAGAATAAAAAGTATCTATGGAATCTCTAACTATTTAAAGGAACATCAAAATCTTGCCAAAATGAATGATCTTCTAGCTTTAAAAATAGTAGTAGAAGATTTCTTTGAATGCTACCAAAGTTTAGGTCTAATTCATAGAAAATTTAAACCAGTTCCAGGAAAAATGAAAGACTATATCTGTAGTCCCAAAACCAACCTTTATCAGTCCCTTCACACTACTGTCTATGGTTTAGAAGGAAGACATGTACAAGCTCAAATTAGAACGGAAAGAATGCACAAAATTGCTGCTAAAGGACTTTCAGCATATTGGGAATTTTATCACGAAAATGCAAAATATTATATGCAAGAAGAATTAGAAAAGAAAAGTCAATTCTACAGTTATTTAATAGATGCAAATGAGACAATAACAAGTAATCAAGCATTTGTAAATTGCCTAAAAACAGAACTATTTGCAAAACACATTCATGTAATTCATGACCAAACAGGAGAAGTAATAGAATTACCAATAGATGCTTGCCTAATGGATTTTGCCTACAGAATAGATGAAAACAATGCCCCATATTTAACGAATGCTATAGTGAATGAAGAAGAAGTTTCTCTAAACTACATGTTAAAAAATGAAGACCGAGTAAAAATAAAAACAGATGAAAATTTTATTGGACCATGTAGAGATTGGGAAAAAGAAGTAAAAACAAGTTATGCCAAAAGAAAAATAAAAGAATTAAAAACCTCAAATCAAAAATAAATTGAAAAAATACAAAAAAAGATTTATAATATGTTCTAAAAAAAGGAAGTGGTCACGATGATCTATCGATATGATATAGGAATTACCAAGTATCCATATGGACAAGAACTAGAATTTGTAGATGCTTCCCTAGAACAATTAGAAAAACAATTTCAAAAAACAGAAATACCAATAGTCTATATGAGAAACCACAAATCAAGTAGTACTATTTATAATAGAAATTACTTAGATATAGATAGTACAGTATCAGTAGAAAAAGAAAAAAAGATATATGGAGGAGAAATCTCAAGTAGACTTTATAATAATGAAAAAATAGATTGGATAGAGCTAAAGAAAATATGTAAAATATTAAGGGAAAATGGAGCCAAAATTAATAATAGTTGCAGTAATCAAATAAATATTAAGTTAGAAAAAGTAAAAAAACCACCAAAGTTTATGGAAACACTTGCCAAAATAGTGTCAATATATGAAAATGAAATGGACCTATATTATATGGGAGATTGTTTTTTAATTCGAGATGAAAAAGAAACGTATGCTAGGCATCTGCGTCCAACTTTACTGAACAAAGTAAACAAAATAGAATTTAATGAACACACAGATTATTTATATAATTTGCTATATCATGATCAAGCGACATTTGTAAAAAGAGATGGCATTAGCTTACAAGACTATAGAGTAAGTAAAAGAATGGAAATTAGATATCCGAATGGAACACTAAATGAAAAAACAATTCAAAATAATCTCAATTTTTCTTTAAAATTAGTAAATGCGATTAATGAAGAGAAATTTGATATAGAACGACTAACCTATGAGGTAGAAAAAGATTTAGAAACAGGAAAATATCTTTTGGAGTTTCTAACTTTACCTGAAGATTATAAAAAGTTTAACTATCTAGTAACAACAATCGCAACAAGTAGCGAAGATGAAAATGATTTTATGAGTCAATACGAAAAAGTTCTATCTACAAGACCGAAAAGTAGATAGATTTTTTTAATTTTTGTTGACAAACATTTGTTTGCAATGTATATTTCAAGTAAGGGAAAAAATTACTTCGTAGTTTTCCGTTAATTTCCTAAGACAAATTTTAAAAAAAGTGTTATAATATGACACAGCTAAAGGAAATAGATATATTACTTTCTAATAACAAAAGGAGAAGTAGATAATATGGATAAAATTATAATCAAAGGAGCTCGTGAGAACAATTTAAAAAATGTTTCCCTTGAACTTCCAAAAAATAAATTAATCGTAATGACTGGAGTTAGTGGTAGTGGAAAAAGTTCCCTTGCATTTGATACTATTTATGCAGAAGGACAAAGAAGATATGTAGAAAGCCTATCTGCCTATGCCCGTCAATTTCTAGGTGGAACAGAAAAGCCAGATGTAGATAGCATTGAAGGACTTTCCCCTGCTATTAGTATTGACCAAAAGACGACAAGTAAAAACCCACGTTCAACTGTAGGAACAGTAACAGAAATTTATGATTATTTGCGTCTTTTATTTGCCCGTATTGGAGTCGCTTATTGTAAAAATCATAATATCCCTATCACATCACAAAGTGTAGAGGAAATGGCAAATAAAATTTTGGAGTATAAAGAAGGAACCAAAATTATTATAATGGCCCCTGTTACATACCGTGAAAAAGGAACACATAAAGAATTATTAGATAGTCTTAGAAAAGAAGGCTACATAAGAGTTCGTATCAATGGAAAAATGTTTGATTTAAGTGAAGAAATTATACTAGATAAAAATAAGCGTGAAAATATTGATGTCGTTGTAGATAGAATTATCCTAAAAGAAGACATTCGTGGCAGACTATCAGAGTCGCTAGAGCAAGCGGTTAAGCTATCCAAAGGAAAAGTAATCATTCAAATATTAGGGGATAATGCTAAAGAATTGTTATTCTCAGAGTCCTTTGCTTGCCCATACTGTGAGTTTTCACTACCAGAGTTAGAACCAAATATCTTTAGTTTCAATGCCCCTTTTGGAGCTTGCCCAGATTGTAAAGGATTAGGAATTAAACAACAAATTGACCCTGACCTTGTAATCCCAGATAAAAGTCTAAGCATCAATGAAGGATGTATTAAAACTTTGAGTGATGATCAAGATGGTATTTATTATAAAAAACTGGAATGTGTTTGTAAGCATTATAAAATTAATATGGATAAACCATTTAAAAAACTAACCACCAAAGAACAACAAATTATTATGTATGGAAGTGATGAAATCATTCATTTTCATTATGCGACCAAAAGTGGAAACATTACAAATAGTGATGACTTCTATGAAGGAATTATTACAAATCTGGAAAGAAGATATAGAGAAACTACAAGTACTTGGATTAGAGATTGGTTAGAACATTACATGATAGAATATACTTGTGAAACCTGTCATGGAGCAAGGCTAAATGATGATGTTCTAGCAGTAAAAGTAGGAAAGAAAAGTATTTATGAAGTTACTTGTTTAAGTATTAAAGAATTAATCCCTTTCTTTCAAAATTTAAAATTATCAGAAGAACAAAAGCAAATTGCAAATTTAGTATTAAAAGAAATTAATTCCCGCCTTGAATTTTTAAAAAATGTAGGCTTAGAGTATTTAACACTAAATAGAAGTGCTGGAACTTTATCTGGCGGAGAGGCTCAGAGAATTCGTCTAGCAACCCAGATTGGTTCTCGTCTAACAGGAGTTTTATATGTATTAGATGAACCTAGTATTGGACTCCATCAAAGGGACAATGAACGTCTAATTAATTCCCTTTTAGAAATGAGGGACTTAGGAAATACCTTGGTTGTGGTAGAACATGATACTGATACTATGCTTGCCAGTGACTATCTAGTAGATATTGGTCCAGAAGCAGGAGACCGTGGTGGAAAAATTATGGCAATAGGAACTCCACAAGAAGTAATGAATAACGAAAAAAGTTTAACAGGAAAGTATTTAAGTGGAAAATTATGTATTGAAGTTCCAAAAAACAGAAGAAAAAGCACTGGCAAAAAATTGACTATAAAAGGTGCAGAAGAAAATAATTTAAAAAATATTGATGTAACAATACCATTAGGAACATTTACTTGTATAACGGGAGTAAGCGGAAGTGGAAAAAGTAGTCTAATCAACGAAATATTATGCAAGAGTATTTCAAAAGAACTATATCGTTCTAAAGATCGTCCTGGAAAGCACAAGAAAATCTTAGGTATCAATAACTTAGATAAAATAGTGGAAATATCTCAAAGCCCTATTGGAAGAACACCAAGAAGTAATCCAGCAACCTATACAGGAGTATTTGATGATATTAGAACCCTATTTACAACAACCAAAGAAGCAAAAATGTATGGCTATGAAAAAAATAGATTCTCTTTTAATGTAAAAGGTGGAAGATGTGAAGCATGTCGTGGAGATGGTGTGAAAAAAATTGAGATGCACTTCTTACCAGATGTATATGTTCCATGTGAAGTTTGTAATGGTACAAGATATAATAGAGAAACTCTAAACATAAAATATAAAGATAAGAATATTGCAGATGTCCTAGATATGAGAGTAAGCGAAGCACTAGAATTTTTTGAAAATGTTCCCAAGATTAAGAACAAATTGCAAGTATTAGAAGATGTTGGCTTAGGTTACATCAAACTAGGACAAAGTGCTCCAACCTTATCAGGAGGGGAAGCAGAAAGGGTAAAGCTTGCTAAAGAATTACAAAGAAAAGCAACAGGAAAAACCCTGTTTGTTCTAGACGAACCAACCACAGGACTTCATACCCACGATATCAAGCGTCTACTTGCAATTTTACAAAAAATAGTAGATAATAAAGATACAGTAGTCGTCATTGAACACAATCTAGATGTCATAAAAGTAGCAGATCACATCATTGACCTTGGACCAGAAGGTGGAGACCTGGGAGGACAAATTGTGGCAACTGGAACTCCAGAAGAAGTAGCAAAAGTAAAAGAGTCGTACACAGGTAAATTCTTAACAAAAATTCTGTGAGGTGAAAAAATGCAAATAATCAAAGAGACAAAAGGTTTTACGAGAATCAATCGTATACTAGAATGGATTGTCTATATGTTAGGTTATACTATTGTCTTTATCATAGTATCAAGTCTATTTGACAGTCTCTATATTGATCTAAATCACTCTTATATTTATTCATTCTTAGTAGTTTTTATCGTCTATTTGCTAAATATCACTATAAAACCAATTTTAGTTACCCTAACGATTCCAATAACAGGACTCACTTTAGGACTTTTCTATCCCTTTATCAATCTCTTCATCTTAAAATTAACAGACTGGATACTAGGAAGTCACTTTGATTTAAATAACTTCTGGATAGCCATATGGATTGCCATATTAATATCAATTATGAACTTCTTGATGGAAGGATTCATTATAAAACCAATTGTTAGGAGGGTAAAAAAACATGAGTAAAATAGCACTTGACTTAGGTTTCTTTCAAATATATTGGTATTCAATATTTATACTATTAGCCATATTAGGAGCATCTACAGTAATCTATCGAGAGACAAAGAAAAAACATATAGATCAAGACTTTTTTATCAATCTTCTTTTTTATGCAGTAATCTTTGGAATCATTGGAGCAAGACTCTATTATGTAACCTTCCATCTTGATTACTACAGTAAAAACCCCTTAGAAATCTTAGAAGTATGGAATGGAGGTCTTGCTATACATGGAGGAATTCTCTTCGGAGGTATTACATCCCTTATTTATTGCAAAAAATACAAACAAAACACGTTAAAAATATTTGATATGATTGTAGTAGGTCTTATTTTAGGACAAGCAATCGGAAGATGGGGCAACTTTTTTAATCAAGAAGCCTATGGTGCTATTACAACAGCAGCAAAATTAAAAAGTACAGGAATTCCTGATTTCATTATAAGTGGAATGTATATTATGGGAGAGTATCATCAACCAACATTTTTCTATGAATCCATTTGGAATGTATTTGGATTTATCGCCTTACTTTTAATTAGAAAATACCCAAGGCTAAAAAATGGACAATTAATGGGATTTTATCTAATATGGTATTCAGCCGCTCGCTTTATTATTGAAGGAATGCGAATGGATTCCTTAATGCTTGGATCGATTAGAGTGGCACAAATCGCCTCCATCATCTGCCTAATGATAGGCATATACTTCTTTATAATACACCCAAAAAGAAGTTCAAGATTTGAAAATTTATATGCAAAGGATGAGATAAATGAAAGAAAATAATTATGACGTTATAATAATAGGAGCAGGAACTGCTGGGATGACCTCAGCCATTTACTTAAAACATGCAGGTCTTTCCTGCCTATTAATAGAAGGAGAAACTCCTGGAGGGCAAGTGGCAAAAACCATGACTATCACAAACTATCCAGGATTTAAAAGTATCACAGGAGCAGAACTTGCTACCAAAATTTTATCCCAGGTAAAAGAGTTAGGAGTAGAAATACTCTATCAAAAAGTACAAAATGTAAAATTAGACCAAGATCGAAAGATAATTGTTCTGGATGATGAAAAAGAACTTATTACGAAAAATATAATCATTGCCACAGGAAGAAATCCTAAAAAATTAGGACTACCAAATGAAGAAAAACTAATAGGGCATGGCATCAGTTATTGTGCTACTTGTGATGGAGCATTCTTTAAAGGAGAAGAAGTAGTAGTAATTGGTGGAGGGGACACAGCCTTAGAAGAAGCAATTTATTTATCTTCCATATGCAAAAAAGTAACCCTCATTCATAGACGAGAAGAATTTAGGGCAAAGTCATACTTACAAGACGAATTAAAATATATTGATAATATTGAAATTATAACAAATGCAAATGTAACCGATTTAATAGAAAGCAAAGGACAGCTTTCCCACGTTAGAATTGCTAGAGAAAATAAAGTAGAAAATATAAAAGCAACAGGCTGCTTTATCTTTATTGGTTATATCCCACAAACAGATTGTTTTTCCTATTTAGGCATTACAAATGAAGAAGGATTTATTGAGACAAATGCGAATATGGAAACGAGAGTAAAAGGAATTTACGCCATAGGAGACGTAAGAGAAAAAGAAATTTGCCAAATTGTAACAGCAACCTCAGATGGAGCGACTGCAGCAATCCATTTATCAAAAGCAATGAATGATTAATAATAAGGATAGTTGCATATATTGAATGGAGGATGTGAAAAGATGAATAAGAAAGTAACTGTATTAGGTGGTGGAACAGGTCTTTCGTATCTACTGAAAGGATTAAAGAACTTTCCAGTAGATATTACCTCTGTAATTACAGTTTCTGATAATGGTAAATCGACAGGAAAACTACGAAAAGAATTTAACACCCCAGCAGTAGGAGATATTAGAAAAGTAATAACCAGCTTATCAAGTAAAGACTCTACGATAAAACAATTAATGGAATATAGATTTCAAACATCAAGTGACTTAGACGGGCATGCTATTGGAAATTTAATCTTAACAGCACTCCTAGATATTACAGGAAGTCTAGATGATTCTATCAAAGCCCTTTCTAATCTACTAGATGTAAACCACAAAGTTTTACCAATCTCAGAAGATTCTAGCCTAACACTAATGTGTACAACAGAAAAAGATGAACTAATTGAAGGTCAAAAAGAAATTAGCAAATCTCCTCAGAAAATAAAAAAGATTTTCTATAAAGAAGAACCTCATGTAACACCAGAAGTAATTGAGGCAATAAAAACAAGTGACTTAATTATTTTCAGTATGGGAAGCTTATATACAAGTCTTTTACCAAATATTATTTGTAAAGAGGTTCAAGAAGCTTTAAATGAAACAAGCACGCCTATTATGTACTTATGCAATGCGATGACTCAACCAGGAGAAACAGATAATTTTACCGTAGCCGACCATGTGAAACTAATCAATAGCTACCTAGAAAAGAGAAAAATAGATGTAGTTATCGCTGGAAATACAAAACTAGATCAGAAAATAATAGAAAAATATCAAACAGAAGAGACCAAAGAAAAAGTATTAATTGATAAAGAAGAGCTAGAAAAACTAGAAACAGAATTAATAGAAGTGGATACTTTAAGCATTATAGATAATGTAATTCGTCACAATAGCTTAAAATTATCAAATGAAATATTTTCATATTTAATGAGGGATTAAAATGTCTTATACTACAAAAATAAAAAATGAAATTTTACAGGTGGAAGGTTCCAAAACAGAACTAATTGCACAGCTTTCGGGATTTATTAGAAATAATGGAGAACTAGAAGAAGATACCCTAAGATTAACAACAGAAAATAAAGAGATAAAAGAAAAACTGATAGAGATATTAAATAATCTATATGAGACAAAAGTAGAAGTGGATATCAAAGAAAACCTAAACTTTTCTAAAAATAAACTCTATGTCATAAAAGTAACAGAAAACTTAACCCTAATTCTAGAAGATATTGGATATTATGATAAAAATAAAACTTATCTGAGTACACCACCACAATATATTATAGGAGCAAATGAAGAACTTAGGTCATATTTACGAGGCGTATTTTTATGTCAAGGAAGTATAAATGATCCAAAAACTTCAAGATATCATATGGAACTTTTAATATCAAAACCAGAAGAAGCAGTCTTCGTTCAAAAGCTTTTAAATATTTTTGATTTGAATGCAAAAATTCTAACCCGAGATAAAGGTTATATGATTTATATGAAAGAAGCAGAAAAAATAAGTGACTATTTAAAATTATTAGGAGCATCTAATGCCGTAATGTATTTTGAAAATATCAGAATTTACCGTGATAAAAAAAATCAAACCAATCGTCTCAATAATTGTGAACAAGCAAATATCAATAAAGTAGTAGATGCAGCAAGTAGCCAATTAAAACAAATTGAAATATTGAAAGAGCATATGGCAATAGAATTGCTAGATGACAAAACAAAAGAAGCTCTAGAATATCGACTAAAATATCCAGAAGCTTCCTTGAAAGAATTAAGCGAAATTATTTCGTTAGAAACAGGAAAAAAGATAACAAAATCAGGCTTAAATCATCGTTTTCGTAAAATCAAAGAATTAGTAGAAAAATTTTAAGAAATAAGAGCTTATAAAAAGCAAATTTTATGTAAAAATAGTTACTGATAGTGTATGTTTTTCTAGAAAATATAAGCGACTTAATTATTCTATTTTTCTACAATTTTATCAACAAGACCATAGTGAAGAGCTTCTTCTGCATCCATAAAATTATCTCGCTCTGTATCCTTCTCAATCGTCTCTAAAGCTTTTCCAGTATTCTTAGAAAGCAATCGATTTAGTTTATCCTTAAGTTTTAATATATGTTCTGCAGCAATCTTAATCTCTGTCGCTTGCCCCTGTGCACCACCTAGTGGTTGATGAATCATCACTTCAGAATTAGGAAGGCAAAAGCGTTTTCCCTTTGCCCCACTAGAAAGTAGAAAAGAAGCCATAGAAGCAGCCATTCCAACACAAATCGTAGAAACATCACTCTTAATAAATTGCATTGTATCATAAATTGCCATACCAGAGGTAATCACTCCACCAGGTGAGTTAATATAGAGACTAATATCATCATGATTAATAGAATCTAAATATAAAAGCTGAGCAATCACACTATTTGCTACTGAATCGTTAATTTCTCCACTAAGCATAATAATACGCTCTTTTAAAAGTCGAGAGAAAATATCATAACTACGCTCTCCATTGATATCTTTTTCAACAACTACTGGCACTAAACTCATATCATCACCCTCTCTTACTCATATTATAGACACAATAAATTTAAAATATGCGTATTCTCTTTCGCCAAAATGTGATACAATAATAACAGAATAGAAAAAAGGGTGTGTCATATGATAGAAAATATAGAAATATTAATAGGTAGCCAAAAAAGAGAAGTACCAAAAGGAATTACACTAGAAGAATTATCAAAAATAGAACAAGACAATTTTCGTTACCCAATTTTACTTGCCAAAGTAGATGGTGTATTAAAAGAATTAACAACAAAAATTGTGGAATCTGCACAAGTTCAGTTTTTAGATTTAACATCCAGAGAAGGAAATAGAGTGCATGTAAATGGACTAAAATTTATACTTCAATATGCCATTAAAGAATTATATGGTCCTACTAAAAATATGAAAATTCAACATTCTATAGATAAAGGAATTTATGTAGAGGTAGACTTCAAAATATCAAAAGAAAGTATCAAAGAGATAAAGGAAAAAATGCTCTCTCTAGTAGAAAAAGATTTAAACATCAGTGAAATTCATGTAGATAGAATGGATGCAATTCGTTATTTTGAACAAATGGGAGATACTTCTAAAGTAGGGGTAATGAAATATAATACCAATACTTTTGTAAATCTATATCGCCTAGGGAATCTTTATAACTATTTTTATTACTCTATGCCAATTTCTACCCAATATATTAAAGATTTTGATTTAACCTATGTAAATGAATATGGCTTTGTATTACGTTTTCCAACCGTTTATATTAATGATAAAATAAAAGAATATGAACATCATCCTCATATGTTTGATATCTTTAAAGAATGCAGAACATGGGCAAAACTAATGAATGTACGTAATGCACCAGAACTAAATGATATGGTGTCAACGGGAAAAATTAGTGATTTAATTCGAATGAATGAAATGATTACAAGTAATCGCTTGTTAGAAATTGCAAGAGAAATCGTAAAAAAAGAAGAAGTAAAAATTGTACTGTTAGCAGGTCCTTCTTCCTCTGGTAAAACAACAACTACTAAAAAATTATGTATGTATTTACAAAGTCTAGGAAAAACTCCAAAAGTAATTTCTATGGATGACTATTTTGTAGAAAAGGAAGAAAATCCAATTGGGGAAGATGGCAAACCAGATTATGAGTGCCTAGAAGCAATTGATTTAAAACTATTTGATGAACACATGGCAAAACTAATTGCCGCAGAAGAAGTATTAGTACCAACCTATAATTTTCTGCTTGGAAAAAAAGAATATAATAAAACAATTCAAGTAGGAGAAAAAGATTTAATTTTAATTGAAGGAATCCATGGACTAGATCCTCATATTCTAACTAATATTAAACGAGAGAAAAAGTATAAAATTTACTTATCTGCCTTAACAGAGTTGAACATGGATGATCATAACAGAATCTCGACCACAGATAATAGATTATTAAGGAGAATGATTCGTGATAATAGAACAAGAGGTTATAATGTAGAAGCAACACTTAGAAGTTGGCCTTCGGTAAGACGCGGAGAAGAAAAGTATATATTCCCATATCAGGATGATGCTGATGTAGTCTATAATACAGCCCTAATTTATGAATTGGGGGTATTAAAAACTTATGTGGAACCACTTCTATATTCAGTAGATGTAAATTCAGAGTATTATGAAGAAGCGAAAAGACTTATTAACTTCTTGCATCTCTTCCTACCAATTCCAGCAGAAAGTATTCCACAAGATTCTATTTTAAGAGAATTTATTGGCGGAAGTTGTTTCCATGATTAATATCCACAGAAAATTGTGGATATTTTTTCTTTACATTCAAAAGCTGTCAAAAAAAAGAGAATATATTGCCTTTACCTGTGGAAAACTATATAATGAAAATAAGGAGATGAAAAAATGATAAAAGTAGCAATCAATGGATTTGGAAGAATTGGAAGATTAGTTTTTAGATTAATGGAAGAAAGTAATGATTTTGAAGTAGTAGCAATTAATGACTTAACAGATGCAGAACAACTTGCCTACTTATTAAAGTATGATACGAACCATCGAAATTATAGAGTAGATGAAATTACAAATGAAGAGGATGCTATCATTGTAGGAGGAAGAAAAATAAAAGTTTATGCAGAGACTAGCCCAGAAAACTTACCTTGGAGCGAATTAGATATTGATGTGGTAATGGAATGTACAGGAAGATTTACAGATAAAGAAAAAGCGTCTGCCCATATTGCAGCAGGTGCTAAAAAAGTAGTAATTTCTGCTCCAGCAAAGGGAGATTTAAAAACGATTGTATATAATGTAAATGAAAAAGAGTTAACAGGAGAAGAAGAGATCATTTCTGCAGCAAGTTGTACAACAAACTGTCTAGCCCCTGTTTTAAATGTAATTCATAATAAATTTGGAATTGAAAAAGGATACATGACGACAGTTCATGCCTACACCAATGACCAAGCAACACTAGATGTCCCACATAAAAAAGGAATTCGTGCTCGCCGTGGACGTGCAGCCGCTGCCAATATCATTCCAGCATCCACTGGTGCAGCAAGTGCCATTGGAAAAGTTATAAAAGACCTAGAAGGACGTCTAGATGGAACAGCAATGCGTGTTCCAGTATCAACTGGTTCTGTAATTGATTTGGTACTAGAGTTAAACCAAAATGTAACCAAAGAAGAAGTAAATCAGGCACTAAAAGAAAATACAAACGAAACATTAGGATACACAGAAGACCCAATTGTATCAAGTGATATCATAGGTTCTAACAAAGGAGGAGTTGTAGATGCTCTATCCACAAGTGTACTAGAAGTAGATGGAAAACAATTAATAAAAGTAGTCGCTTGGTATGATAATGAAATGAGTTATACTGCCCAAATGGTACGTACTGCAAAATACTTATGTAACATTAATAAATGAACGTAGCTCTGATGAAATAGGTAAAGATAAAAAAGAAGAGGGAGACTATAAAGTCGCCTTTTTCAATTTAATTTTTTGCTCTAAAAGAAAGATGTATGTTATAATGAAAAAGAAAATGGAGGATTCGAAATGAAAAAGTGTTTAAAAGATGTAAATATGAAAAATAAAACAGTAATCATTCGTTGTGATTTTAATGTTCCACTAAAAAAAGGGAAAATAATCGATAATACTCGCATTGAAAAAAGTTTAGAGACGATAAAGTATTGCATCAAAGAAAAAGCAAAAGTAATTCTTCTTTCTCACTTAGGACGTGTAAAAACAGAAGAAGATAAAAAAGAAAAATCATTAAAACCTGTTTCCAAAGAGTTAGAAAAACTTTTAAAACAAAAAATAACATTTATAGAAGAGACTAGAGGAGAAAAGGTAGAGAAAAAAGTAAGTAGCCTAAAACCAGGTGAAGTCCTTCTTTTAGAAAATACAAGATTTGAAGATATAGAAGGAAAAAAAGAGAGCGGAAATGATGAAGAATTAGGTGCTTATTGGGCTCATCTTGCTGATATTTTTATAAATGACGCCTTTGGAACAGCACATCGTGCCCATGCCTCTAATGTTGGAATTGCCTCCCACATCAAAACAAGCTGCATTGGTTTTCTAATAGAAAAAGAATTGAGTGCATTAGAAGAATTAAATTGCCCCAATAAACCATTTATTGTAATTTTAGGTGGTTCCAAAGTAGGGGATAAAATTGGTGTAATAGAAAATATAGTAGCAAAAGCCGATAAAATTTTAATTGGAGGAGGGATGGCCTTTACCTTTCTAAAAGCAGAAGGCTATGAAATTGGAAACTCTATCTGTGATAATGAACACTTATCTTTTTGTGAAAAAATAACAAAAAAGTATCCAGAAAAAATAATACTACCAGTAGATTTTAAAGTAACAAGTGAGTTTAGTGATGAAACTCCAGTAACAGAAAAAGGTATTGATGAACTAGACTTTGACGATATAGGACTAGATATTGGCACATCAACAATAGAAATATTTAAAAATCATCTAAAAGATGCTAAACTGGTACTATGGAATGGACCTCTTGGTGTCTACGAGTTAGAAAACTTCAAATTAGGAACAAATGAAGTATTAAATAATCTAGCAGAAAAGAATATAAAGACAATACTAGGTGGAGGCGATATTGTAGCCGCAGCAAAAAATGCAAAGGTAGAAGATAAAATCTATCACATCTCAACAGGAGGAGGAGCAACTCTTGAATATTTAGAAGGAAAAAGTCTACCAGGCATTGAAGCGATAAAATAGGGGGAATTATGAGTAGAGAAAAGTTATTAGTCGGAAAACCAACAGGTGCTTTATTAGAACTAAATGCAGTCCTAGCTTTTGAACAAGAGCATCCCTTAATGGAATCAAGTATTGCTAAAAACTATGGGACCATAAATGAAAGTCTTTATTTATTAAAAGACTTTGATATTATCGATAGTTGTAATATTACCGCAAATAGTGATATTAGAAGTTGTATCTTAACTTTTCCAAAAATCAAAAAAGAAGGTCCAAGAAGAATGATAGGTATTGCCACAGACTATGCACTAGATTCAATGGATATGGAAGAATCTTTTGTTTTTGCTGAAAAAGAAGATAAAAGTATGATTCATACATTAAACAGATTAGGATACGAATATCTAGGAGAAGAAGAAAAAATGGAAACCTTTGTAAAGGATAAACCAATTATAAAAGAAAGAGAAGCGACAAAATGGAGATAATAAAAAACATCAGAAAAAATACAATCTTAATATTATTAATCACACTACTAGTATTAGTATTAGTCCTAAAAGAAGATTTTGCAAGTACTATAAATGCTTTAAAAAATATGGACTATAAATACTTACTACTTGCCGTTTTTGTGTTTTTCCTATCCATTATTTTAAAAGGAATAGTCTCCTATAAAGTAGTAAATGAAAAAGAGAAGTATTCTTTAAAAGAAGCAATAAAACATAGTGTAATTGTCCAATTCTTTAACGGCATTACGCCATTTTCTACAGGTGGACAACCAATGGAAGTCTACATGCTAAAAGAACATGGGATTCGTATTAGCCAGGGGACTAATTTCATCATGCAAAACTTTATCTTCTACCAAGTGGCATTAGTACTATTTGGTCTATTTGCTGTTATTTACAACGCAAAATTTCATCTCTTTCAAAACAGTCCCATCTTAAGAAATTTAGTTTTATTAGGATTTCTAATAAATACATTAGTTGCAGTATTTTTGTTTATCCTAGCATTTTCTAAAAAGGTAACAAGTTATATCATCTATCATGGCATTAACATCTTATCAAAATTAAAAGTAATAAAGAATAAGGAAGAGGCGAAAGAACGATGGAAAGATAGAATTACAGAATTTCACAAAAGTACTCAAGACTTAAAACAAAAAAAATTACTTGCCATAGTAGGCGTACTTTTAAATCTATTAAGCCTTGCCTGTTTCTATCTTGTCCCTCTCTTTATTGTATATTCTCTAGGAGATTTTAAAAGCCTAACAATGGCAAAATCTATGGTAACCTCTGCTTATGTTCTGATTGTAGGTTCTTTTGTTCCAATACCAGGAGCGAGTGGTGGAATTGAGTATGGGTTTTTAAGTTTCTTTCACTCATTTTTATCAAGTGGCGTCACTAGTGCGGTTTTACTAGTCTGGAGATTTATCACATATTATTTACCAATGATTATAGGTGCCATTGTATTTAATATGGATGAAGGGAGTAAAAAAAGATGCGAATAGGAATTTTTTCAGAAACATATACACCATATATTAGTGGACTAGTTACTAGTGAAATCATGTTAAAAAAAGCTTTAGAGAAAAAAGGGCATACTGTCTATGTAGTAACAGCAAATTTGATAGACTTTAAATATGAATATAATGAGGAAGAAAAAATTCTCAGAATTCCTGGCATTCCAACAGGGATTTATGATTCTCGCTTAACAAGTATTTATCCAATTGTGGCTGTGAACAAAATCAAAAGTTGGAATCTAGATGTGATTCATTCACAAACAGAGTTTGCAATAGGAACCTTCGCTCGTCTTTTTGCAAAACAGTATAACATTCCCTTAGTTCATACCTATCACACTATGTATGAGGACTATATTCACTATATAACAAAAGGATACTTTCAAAAGTCAAGCAAGAAACTAGTGGAATACTTTACCAAGTTTTATTGTGAAACAACAGCAACAGAACTAATCGTACCAACCAATAAGACGTATAAATTATTTAAAGAAAAATACAAGTTTGAAAAAAATGTTCATATTATTCCAACAGGCATCGAAGTAGAACGTTTTTTCGAAGAAAATATAAATCAAAGAAAAGTACAAGAAATAAAAAAACATTTAGGACTTACAAAAAGAGATTTTACGATTGTATTTGTAGGACGCCTCGCCCAAGAGAAGAATATCGAGTTTTTATTGAATTCTCAAAGAGAACTAGTAAAAAAACACGCCAACATCAAACTTTTAATCGTAGGCGATGGACCAGATAAGGAAAAATACGAATCATACACAAAAGAAAACAGACTAACCAAAAATATTTTATTTACTGATAAAGTTGCCTGGGAAGATATTCCATATTATTATCATTGTGGAGACCTATTTGCAACAGCATCTAAAACAGAAACACAAGGACTAACGGTAATTGAAGCAATGGCTTCAGGCCTTGTACCACTTTGTATGAAGGATGAGTCATTTATCTCCATGATGACAGATGACCTAAATGGTAAGTTTTTTGAGACAGAAAAAGAATACCAAAAACAAGTACTGGACTTATACAACGATAAAACGAAAAGAGCCTACTTTGCAAAACAGGCACGCATTCAAGCAGAGCATTGTGGAACAAGTCATTACGCAAACCAAGTGTTGGAAGTGTATGAACGTGCGATTAAAGAAAAGAAAAAATATCGCTTTGGACTCATTTCTAAGCTTCACGAAAAAATAAAAAGGAATTAGAGGATGAATTATGAACATTGAATTTATCAGTAATGCTTATACAAAAGATGGATTAAAGTTACCTATGGTACACTTTGAAAGTAGTAAAAAGGATATTTGCGTAGTTTGTATTCATGGCATGTGTGCAACGATAATAGATAACTATTTTGCAACAGTATGGGGAAAATTGTTATCACAAAAAAATATTGGCTTTTTGTATGAACATAATAGAGGTCATTCTATTGAAAATGATATAGAAATGAAAGATGGAACATTCAAAAGATGTGGTTGTATGTATGAGATCTTCGAAGACTGTATTTACGATATTGACTTAGCAATAGAAATAGCAAAGAAAAAGGGATATCAAAGAATAATACTATTAGGACATAGTTATGGATGTAATAAAGTTATTTACTATTATTACAAAAAACATCCTACTATTTTAGGAATGATATTAGCCAGTGCTCCAGATATGGTAGGAAGTCATAAAATGTTACAGCCTGATTATAATGAATTATTAAATGAAGCAAAAGAAAATATAGAGAATAAAAAGCCAGAAAAACTTCTTCATAAACAAGTAGAAGATTATATGTATATGAGCTCTAGAACATATAATAACTGGTACAACGAAAATTCAAACCTAAACAATTTACCAATCATAAATAACGTGCAAAGTTGGAAACAATTTAAAACAATAGATATTCCCATACTGACATTTTCTGGTTCCAATGAAGAAGAATTTTACTTACAACTTAACCTGTTAAAAGAAAAAGCTTGTAACTGTAATAATTTCGAATATAAAATAATAGAAAATACAGGACATACATATCAAGAAAAAGAATTAGAAATTGGTAATTTGCTCTATCAGTGGATTAGTAAAAATTTTATGTAAAAACAGGAGAGTGAAATATGTGCAAAAGAAGTATTTAATAATTTCAATAGTTTGTATAGCTTTTTCGTCTCTAGTAGGTGTGTTTACAAAAGATCCCTTATTAGGAAACGCTATTCTAGCAACAGGCTTATTAAATGCTTATTTTGCAAGTGAAGGTAAAAAGATAAATTATATATTTGGATTAATTAACTATTCTTTAATGGGCTATGTATCACTAAAAAACCACCTATTTGGCATCTTTTTCTTTTACATACTAATCTTTGCACCACTTCAAATAAAAGGTTTCTTAGCGTGGAATAAAAACTTAGATAAAGAAGAAAATGTAAAGGTAAGAGAGTTTACGCCAAGAAACTCTATGATAATTACATTATCTTGTCTACTTGGAAGCCTCCTACTTGGGTACTTATTAACTCTCATTCCAAATCAGCAATTAGCAATATTAGACGCAAGTTCTAACTGCATTAATCTATGTGGTATCGTTTTAATGATATTAAGATTCAAAGAATCCTGGTGGTTATGGTTAATCAACAATATTATTGATCTCATTATTTGAATCATAGTAGTAATAAATGGTGGCAATAATTCCCTTATGATGTTACTGACCTCTACTAGTTATCTACTAATTAATATATATGGTGTCATAATGTGGAACTATAAAGCAAAAAAAGGAGAAAGAATATGAAAATTGTACTAAACCATAAATGTAATTTAACAAAAGATGAATTTTTAAACTATCAACGGGAGTTTTCAAAGATAAAAACATCCCATTCACTAGTAGTGTGCCCAAGTAGTCCTTATCTCGCCCTATTTAATCTTGAAAATGTTGCCCTAGGAACACAAGATGCATCAATCTATGAGACAGGTGCTCATACAGGAGATATTGCCTCAAGTCAATTAAAAAGCTTAAATGTAAAATATGCACTTGTTGGTCATAGTGAAAGAAGAAAAGAGCATAAAGAAACAGAAGAAGAGATAAAGAAAAAAATAGAAAAGCTACTAGAGCAAGGGATAACACCTATTTTATGTGTAGGAGAAACAAAAGAGGAAAGGAATAAAGGAGAGAGACTAGAAGTGATTAAAAGACAACTATCTATTCTTAATTCTTTTGAAACAAAAAACATAATGATAGCTTATGAGCCAGTTTGGGCAATTGGAACAGGGCTGGTTCCTACCATAGAAGAGTTAGACGAAGCTCTAACATCTATTCGCTTTTCTTGTCCAAAATCTACCCTATTATATGGTGGAAGTGTGAGTGATGAAAATATCGAATACTTAAAAACAAGTAAACATATAGAGGGCTACCTCCTAGGAGGATTAAGCCTAAAATTAGAAAAACTGCAAGTTTTCCTAGAGCTGTGCTAGACGCATTTCGACAAAACTTGTCTTTTTTTTCTCTACCAATTTCCGACATAATGTTATATAATGAAAATGCGTGGTAGTATAGGGAAGGAGAAGAAATGGAAAAGACAAGAATATTAATGGTCGATGACAATGTGGAATTAGTAAACATGGTTACCGAATTTTTTAGTAAACACGCAGATATTAAAGTAACATTACGTGCACATAATGGAGAGGATGGTTTTAATCTTATCGATAAGAAAAGAGATGAATATGACTTAATACTCTTAGACCTAATCATGCCGAAAAAAGACGGCGTATATGTCTTAGAAAAAATGCGTAAGAAGAAAATTGATAAGAAAGTAATTATATTAACCTCTTATAATGCACAAGATATGATAAGAAAAACATCAGAACTAGGAATCAGTTACTTTATACTAAAGCCATTTGAACTAGATGACTTAGAAAAGAGAGTAGAAGAGGTAATGGAGGGAAGTAAATTTGGTAGTAAATCAATCGATGTCTATCACAATAATTTACAAATCTCAATTACGAAAACACTGCACGAGTTAGGAGTGCCATCTCACATCAAAGGATATCAATATATCCGAGAAGGAATTCAAATGCTTTATGACCGCCCTGAAGTAATCGGAGGAATTACGAAAGAACTATATCCAGATATTGCAAAGAAATTTGATACCACAGTCTCACGCGTAGAGCGAGCAATCAGACACGCTATCGAAGTAAGTTGGAATCGTGGTAACTGGCAGTTGATGGAAGAAATATTTGGACATAGTGTCGATATTGACAAAGCAAAACCCACAAACTCCGAGTTTATTGTCACAGTCGCTGACAAACTAAGACTCGAATTTCATAAACCCAGTAGTATCGAATAGGAAGGGACGAGCAGTAGTAGTCTTTTTTATTTTTGCTAAAAACCGCGAATTTTGTCAATCGTCAGAACTTGACGGAATTTGCAACAAATAGTATACTTAATTTAATGAATATGTTAGGAGGACACACTTTATGGAACGAAAAATAATGCAGTACTTTCACAAATGGAAAAATGATTTAATTAGAAAACCCCTATTAGTTTATGGCCCAAGACAAATCGGCAAAACATTCACCACATTAGAATTTGGAAGTCAAAACTATAAAAATGTAGTGTATTTTAATTGTAGTACAAATAGTGAACTTCTAGAATTATTTAAAAAAGAAAAGTCACCTGATAAATTAATTTTAAATCTTTCCCTAATGTCAAAAGAAACCATTTTAAAAGAAGATACTCTTTTAGTATTCGATAATATCAGTGAACTAGAAATAGTAAAGGGATTAAAGTTAATAGGAAGTGAAAGAAGAGATTATCACATTATATTAATAACATCCCATCGTGAAAATCTAAATATTTTTAAAGGGGAAGAATTACAATTTAAAGGAATGAGTGAGATGGACTTTGAAGAGTATTTATGGGCACATGATGAACATCAATTAGCAAGTCTTATAAGAGAATCATTTGAAAAACATAAAACCTGTCCTTTTCATAAAGTAGCACTAGATTATTTTTATGAATATTTAAAAACAGGGGGACTACCAGAAGTAGTCTTAAAAGAAAAAGAAGGATACAATGAAGTAAGATTAGATGCTATTAAGCAAAAAACACTAGATGCTTATAAAGCAGAAATTTCCCTAAATCCTACTTTGATTGATATTAGCCGTGGAATAGAAGTACTTCGCTCTATTCCAGATCAATTAAAAAAAGATAACAAAAAATTCCAATATGGCTTACTAGGGCGAGGAAGACGGGCAAAAGAATATGAAGGAGCAATTAAATACTTAGTAGATAATCAAATTGTCTATCGTAGTTACAAAATTCAAGCAGTAAAGTCTCCCCTAAGTAGTTGTAGGGAAAAAGAAAGTTTTAAATTGTACTTACCAGATGATGGTCTTTTATACTCTATGTTGCATTTATCAATGAAGACACTACTAACAGATGAAAAACTGAAAGAAACGTTATATGAAAATCACATTGCAAAGACGCTAATGGAAGCAGGATATTCTCTATACTATTATCAATCAGAAGGAAAAGCGGAAGTAAACTTTGTCATTCAAAATAGAATGGGAGAAGTAATACCAATTGAAATTGCAACCCGTTCGATGTCAAAAGCAAAGTCACTATCTATTTTTATGAAAAGATTTACTGTAAAAAATGCATATCGAATCACAGAAAATAACTTTTCTACAAAAAAAGAAGTACGTTATTTACCAATCTATGCAGTATTTTGCCTAAATGATATGAAAATTTAGAAAGGAGTACCTATGAAAAAACCAGTAATTTTAACAATATTAGATGGCTATGGATTAAGAAAAGAAGAATATGGAAATGCTGTGTCCCAAGCTGATAATAAAATATTTAACATGCTTTGGGAAAACTATCCCCATACAACACTTGTTGCATCAGGATGCGAAGTAGGGCTTCCTAAAGGCCAAATGGGAAACTCTGAAGTAGGACACATGAATATTGGGGCAGGAAGAATTGTCTACCAGCCACTAGAACTAATCAATAAAAGCATAGAAGATAAAAATTTTTTTCAAAATAAAGAACTCCTAAATGTCATCACCCATGTAAAAGAAAAGCATTCGAAACTACACTTAATGGGCCTAATTAGCGATGGAGGGGTACATTCTCATATTAATCATTTGATGGCCCTTTTAGATATGTGTAAAGAAAACAAGGTAGAAAGAGTATATTTGCATCTTTTTACGGATGGAAGAGATACAGATCCAAAAAGTGCCTATACTTATATTTCTAAGGTAGAAGAAAAAATAGCAAAACTAGGTATTGGAAAAATAGCAACCGTTGGTGGAAGATACTATGGAATGGACCGGGATAATAATTACGACCGCCTAAAAACTTCTTACGACACAATAGTAAATCATATTGGTCGAAAAGGCAGGACAATAAAAGAAGATTTAGAGGAAAGTTATCAAGAACAAATAACCGATGAGTTTTTTGAACCGAGAATTTATGATGAAAAAGGAAATATTGCTACAAATGATGGAGTCATTGTTTTCAATTATAGAAAAGACCGCCTCCGCGAAATGCTCACTTGCATCACAAATGAGGAAAATGGCTTAAAGGTACCTCTAATTCCTAATTTAAAAGTAGTGACAATGATGCCAGTGGTAAAAACAGTAAAAGCAGCCCATGCCTTCTGTGACCCAATCTTAAAAAATGGCTTAGGAGAATATATAGAAAAATGTGGACTAAGCCAATTAAGAATAGCAGAGACAGAAAAATTTGCTCATGTTACTTTCTTCTTTGATGGAGGACGAGAGATAGATTATAAAAATGAGAAAAAAATTCTAATTCCCTCACCCAAGGTGGCAACATATGATTTAAAACCAGAAATGAGTGCCAAAGAGATTACAGAAAACCTATTAAAAGAGATGGAAAACTATGACCTGATTATTCTAAATTTTGCAAACGGTGACATGTTAGGACATACAGGAGTTTTAGAATCTGCCATAAAAGGAGTAGAAACGGTGGATAAATGTCTAGAACAAATTTACAACAAGATAGAAGAGTTAGGAGGTATTATGATAGTAACAGCAGACCATGGAAACTGTGAAGAAATGCTAGACAAAGAGGGAAATGTTATAACATCGCATACAACAAATTTAGTTCCTTTTATCGTAACCAAAAAAGATATGAAGTTAGTACCTGGAAAACTTGCTGATATTGCTCCAACCATTTTAGAATTGATGAATTTAGAAATACCTGTGGAAATGACAGGAAAAAGTTTAATTGAAAAATAAAATATCCACAGAAGTTGTGGAAAATAAAACTTCTAAAGAGGAGTTTTTTTGTTATCAAAATTGTACGTTTGTAAATGATGTGAAACAAAAAAATAAAGAAAAGTGACTCAA
>CAMNSB010000001.1 GCA_946554325.1 uncultured Mycoplasmatota bacterium | reverse complement strand
ATTTACTCATATAAAAACCTCGTTTCCTATGTCCAAGAAACGGGGTTCATATCATTGATTGGTTCTATTTATCTACTTTCTATTACCTTAATATAATTATAGACTGTATTTTTACATACCTGCGATAGTAAACCTAACTCTTTAAGTGTTATTTGCTTATTCTTGTATTGTGCATAATACTTGAAGAAGTCTGGATTTTTCTCATAAAGTCGTTCCTTTGTTAGTCTTGGTTGTCCTCCAATACGACCTTCTTCTCGTGCTGCGTCAACTCCTTCTTGAACATTAGAAACAATAATAAGTCTGTTGATTTCGTTCATCATTCCTAGAAACATTAACTGCCCCTGTAGGAAAGGAGACATCTTCGCTGTTACATCAAAACTAAAGTCTCCCATAACTAACTTGATTTTCTTTTCCTTTACAAAATCTAATATATCAAGTAATTGTTTTAGACTTCTTGTCAATCGTGATGCTTCAATCACATATAATTCATCTCCCTCCTTTAATAAAGAGAGTAATTGTTGTAATTTTAGTCTATCTGTTTTTGCTCCACTTGCATATTCTTGATACCAATTGCATTTTGGAACTTCATGATCTATCGCAAACTTTTCTTGTCTTAACAAACTTTGTTTATCTTTATTTGTACTTGCTCTTTGGTAAGAGTATTTAGCCATTTTATACCTTCCTTCTATATGCCCAAAGTAACCTAATTTTAGTAAGTTGAACCTTTTAGACCTAAAATCATCACTTTAAGGCCATTTTATCTGTAATTTTGTATGAGATTATTATACCCAAAGTAACAATTGATTCTTTGAACCATATGCTCTAAAAGAGAAGTGGTAATATAATTCACCACTTTTAAACGATTGTGAGACGTTTTTAATTGAATTGACAATATAACATCAACCTAGAAACAAAATAACCACACTTGAACCACCTTATAACACCAATGCTATCTATCATAATATTCTTCACGGGAACCATCTCGATAATATACATTGTGCCTTATCCAATTATTCTTTTGACAGGTTGCAATGTCTAAAGAAGAGTCATTAACAGTAACAATCACATTTTCATTATTAGCGTTACTAGAAAATGAAACTCCAATCTCTAACTCATTCTTTATAAACCTGTTAATCAAATCTTCTAATTGTATCATGTTTAACCTCCCTTTAATATTCATTAGCAAATAGTAGTGTAGTGCAAGATCTATCCCATTCTGTAATAACGTAGACTTTTCCTTTTGATGTTTTATAAGAAGCAAATATCCTATCGCCATTTTTAATAGCTATATCATTAGCTCTTTTATCGTATTCGCCTAAATCTCCCCAATCACATTTAATGTACTTCCTTAAACAATTTAATAATTCTGTTAAGTAGTTTTTATCTTGATGTATTGCATCATCAATACCTACAGTCATTACTAAACTTCCTAAATTGAACTTCATTATTCACCATCATACATAGTTAGTCGATTATTAACTTCATCTATAAATGCCAGTCCATCTTCACCATTGATAAATACATTTAATGATAGGTATTCTGTTTCTAATGCATTATTAGATTTTAAAATAGCTTTTGCTTTAGTAATTTCTCTAGTATATTTTGTTAAGATATTACATAATTCATTGCAATTACTATCTGGATGTCTACGAATATTAAAATGTTCTGGGATAAACATCTCTCTAACTAAATGTTTGTCATAAATTAAATCTACATCTTCAAAGTTTATAAATGTAATATTCTTTCCACTTGGAAAATGCTCTACATCCCCATAAATACATTCTTTGTAGGTTGCTCTTTCCGATATATATTCTTTCTTAATACCTTGAATAAGAGAATCAAAATAAATATTATGTTCCTCTAAATCTTCAAACAATTGTTTTAACTCTTTATCATGACGTCCTATAAAGCCATATAACGTTTTTACATCTTCAACTGTAAAATATCTAATTGTAGAATATAATTTATCATATTCATCCATTAACCTCTTTTTACTAGTACATAATACTAGGATTTTCCCTTTAAATTTATTATCTGCATAATGATTGCGATAGTAGTTAAGCATAAGACAATATAATAGTCTATACTTATAATTCCATCTATCGTATATATTTAATTCATTCATCTTTACCTCCCTGAATTTTAACTAATTTTTAATAAGAATGTTTTTACTCCAACTATTTAGGAATCTCCATTGCTCCTTAGTTGGTTCTTGATTATGTTTGATTTTTGCTTGTACTACTTGATTATTCCTAACCTCAACAGTAACGAGTGATTTTGTTGGATTACTTACTAATCGCATAAAGTATAAATCACATTCTGATAACGCTGCTTTTTCAATGTATGATTTAGTACAATTGCATTGTTGAAAACTTTCGTTGATTAACTCATCACTAGAACTTGCTGGATAGATTATAAACTTCTTAGTTTTGTATATATTGTGTTTTAACTGCTCATATCTTTCCTTTAATAATCTGGAGTTTGCTTCGTTTCGACATATTTCGACTAAGTTTTCTAATTTATCGTGTGCTTGCCTTAAATTGCTAGGATAGAGTATAGTTTTATCTTTCATATCATATCCTAATTGAATAGCAAAGGTTAAATAATCCTTATATTCATGTTCCGTTCTTTGAGATAGTAAACCACATCTCCATGCCATTAGAAAGTCAATACGATAAGATAACCACAGTAGGTTATGACACCCCTTTAATGCACGTAATAATCGTATATTTGGAGTTTTACAACACCTTAGTACATCAAGCTCATCATAAGTAATATTGTGCTTTTGCATAAACGGAAGGAAAGACTTAGGAACTCCAAACCTTTCTTCAAATGATTTCTTTGTACTACCGAAACGATTACTTACTAAAGCTAAATGATAAAGTTTTGCTTTTACTAATAGTTCAAATGTATTAGAGTAGTCATTAAGACACTTTTGGAATAATTCAACTAAATTAAAGGGTTCAATTCTCGATACTAACTTCCATAACTGCGTGTATTGATATTTTGTTCCTTTTAATAATTGTTTGATATTGTAGGGACAAATGTAACCAATCGTATCACCATAACTTCTGTAGTACCAAGACCATTCTTTCTTCTTCCAACAACTTCTTTTCTTGAAGTGCCAAACTACTGATAATCCCATTGTGTGAAATACATTATCTCCCTCAACAACTTGGTTGTAACTATTGTCATCAAAGAATACTCTTCGATACTCGGTACATGAATAATCAAAATCTTTGAACTGTGGGTTATACTTGGAATATAGTTCGAATACTCTTAATATAAATTTATCTTCCACTTTATCTAGTAGTATCAAGTCTTTCTTGGTTTCATAGTTTTTTAATGTGAATCTTCTAACTAAATACTTGTACTTACAGTAGGGACACCTTGTTTCTTTATTTATTTTAGCATTAGAAGTAAATTCATGACTACAATGTGTACAGTAACAAGTCTGTCCCTTTTTTAGGATTATGTTTTCTATCGCTTTATGTTTATTGATAAACTTTTCAAATGAAGTAGGAACGGAGTGTGTGTCTGACAATTCCACATAATGTTGTAACTGCTTATTCATATAAGCCATTTTAGAATAAAGTTAATTGTGCTCTCGGTGGTGTTTCTTCTACTTGTTTTGTTACAACATTACTAGGTTTAGGAATAATTGGTTTTGGTTCTTCCTTTTTAATTCCTAACTCTTCATTGGATAACTGCCAATAATTTAAACTCCATCCATAAACTGTTTCATCAATTATCATTGCTACATTATTTACTGCAAACTCTTTAGCCCTTGATTTTACATAATCACACATACCTTTTAGATCCTTTTCATCATTTAAGAATATAGTAGTGTCAATATCTTTTAGTTCCTTTAAATGATTCACAACTTTGGTTAATGCTATATCTTGTTGTCCTTCAAACATTTTGTTAAGTCTTGTAATACCTTCATCCATCTAATGCACCAACCTAACCAATTTCTTCTTTCTTTTACTTCTTTTATTACTTTCAATTATATTTTCTATCGCTTCAATTACTCCACAAGCAGGACATATTCTTGTTTTATTATCAATACGAGAAATAGCAGGGCGACTGGTATATTCCTTATTGCATTTAGGACATATCTGTTTTAGCATTTCTTCAACACCTCCAATTTATGCTTTTGCATAATAGCCATAAACACATCTTGTTCCATTACGACTTGGATCAAAGGTATCATAAATAATATTATCTTTGACACAAGTAAGATGCTTTGATACAGAGACAATCAAAGTCCCTTTTTTGGGTAACTCTCCACTTTTTAGATGAGTGGTGCAGCCCTTTCCGAATATCATGCACGCATGCCATTTCCAACCTAATGACTCCAAAAGTTTAGTACATATCTCTTTACTGACTCCAGTACGTGCATTTTCAACATACATATCATCAAGCTGTTCTTGTTTAATGTAATCGTTTATCATATCATAAACTTCTTTGTAATCTTTACCTGTTGCTATTGCGATTGCACGACATACACAATCTTCTGTTGTACCTTTGAAATACTTACTTCTTCCTCCGTCATCATAAATCCATTTCATAGTTTCACCTCCAAACACGAACATAAACAAAAGTTCGTACTTTGAAGTCTGACACAAATAAATTTAATTACAAGATATAATGACAAAAAATACCAATAATAAACAAATTTCTTTTGAATACTGACAACTACTAGACATTTATTACGTGATAGTGGGAGATTTTAGAGCAAAAGAAAAACTTGCATTAAGCAAGTCAATCTAATTCTTTAAGTTTACTGTTTTATCCACTCAACATATGATGCATCATCTGCTATTTTACATATTATATTGTTTGAATCCCTAACTTCTTTGCAAGCAAACAAATCAGTATATTGATTTGCTATATATACCATTTTAGGATTTTGATTTGGAAGATGCTGAGCATAAAATTCATCACTCGCTCCATTTACATATAAAGTAACATTATCTCCAGATATACACATTTTAGTAACTTTACGTGTATTATAACTGCTTGCTCCTTCTTCTGGAATAAAACAACCTGATATTTGTTTAGAAGTTCCACTTTCGCTTGATTGTTCATCATCACTGCATCCTGTAACTCCAATAATCATTAAACCTAAACATATACATACAAATAACTTCTTCATTTTACCTCTCCTTTAACTAATTACATAACATTTCAGTTCCTGCTAAAACTGAGTATAAAGAAATCTCATCAGGATCACTAAGATTCCTTTTAATAGATTCTGCTTCCGCTTCTGCTATAAATGCCTTTCCATCTTCATCTAAACTAACTATAGCAATCATAGTATCACTAGGTCCTATCGTTTTTAATTTAAGATAATCTCTATCTTGTATTTTAGTCATTTTATAAATTGCTGATAAATTTTCGTATGTATTAAATTCCTTAATGGTTTCTCCTAAAGTTTTATTAGGACATTCTACCATCGGAGCAACTAGAAATTTATTTAAGATTGAGTCATTTGCATTATAAGGATCATACTCATAATTTGGATTATTCTCTATATTAGCTTTTTCTTTTGATTTATCATATTCTATATTACCAAGAGATAAGACATGGGTTTCTATATCGGATTCAACTGCTGCATAACGTGTTTGAGCCTCTAAGCCAATAAGCCTGACTATATCTTCTTCATCGTAAGCAACATAAACATTATTATTTCTAACATACAATACGATTTTATCAAATCTATTGTTAATCTGTTTTATATATTTATTTATATTTTTCTTGAACTCTTTACTGGACATATTATCAAACGCTTGACTTTCAGTAGGGATTAGAAGGCCATCATCTTTATGTAAGTCTGCTATATCATTTAAAATCTTCTCGAATACATCGGAAGGATTTATTTTATACATCTCCAATAATTCCTGATTCGTTATTATTTTTTGCTCATCCAAATTGATATTTATGCTATAAAAATCATATGTTGTATAATCCATTGGGCCTTGTTCTTCGCCATAAGGATATTCTATAAGATATGATTCATCTAGTTCATATACAGATAATACATTACCTGATATATCATAGAAAATCTCATTAGATAAATTGGTGTTTGAATATTCAGCAGATCCAGACATTTTATTTGTAAATTCACTGTGCTTATTATAGAACTCTGATGTTAGAGTAGCTGGTAAGTTTTTAAATTCCAATTTTTTAACTTGACCATCTACATTAGTATAATAATTAAAATCTTTAACTGTTATATAATCATCGATATTATAATTACTTGTTTTCTTGCTTATAGTTCCTACGTTTTTCGATAATAGTTTATCGTAGACAATATATCCACTTAAACTTAGAACGAGTACTCCTAGTATGACAAATCCTACTATCAACACTACCTTTTTCTTCTTCATATCTAATACCCCATCAACTTATAATAGTCTTCTCTTGTTATTTTTATCATACCTTGATGTCCCATATTTCTGTTTGGTAATGCTTTACTAAATGAGACCTTTCTTTCATCAAATGTAGTAAAGGAGTCATAGAATATATAACCATGTGCCATATTTTCTTTTACTTCCTCTAATGTTAAATTATATAAACCTAAAGGATAGTTATATAAATTTTGAAGTAATCGCCATTCGTTATCGTTTTGTGGAGTTTCGTAGGTTTCATATTTTACTACTTCACATCTAGCAACAATAAAGTCTCCTTGCTTAAATAAGATCTTACTACCAGCGGTAATATGATTGTTTGAAAATTGTGCATTGATACCATATACGTTAGCTGATTTCCAAGAATCAATAGGAAGTCCTGCCATATATGGATTATAGTTTAGTACAATGTATTCTATTGAATCTTCATCATCTGAAATAATATCTGGTTTTATTTCAATATAGTTCTTTAACTCAATTACTTCTAGGTTAGTCTTATTATAAATCTCTCGTAATTTCTGTAGAATACTACAATTGTCTTCATAACAAACTAAGACATAATTTCTCCCATCTTTCATTTGTTCTATATGACCATGACTAATAAAGTTTTCTGATAGATACTCAAACTCGACTGTTACTCTTTTACCTTTGTACTCAATATCGTCAATATCAAAGCCTCGTGCAGAGGAAGGAACAAGTTTAGGAAATCCTAACTCCTCATGCAACTTGGAAAAAGCCATTATAACGCCTGCTTCTTCTTTGATAGGACTATACATTTGTATTTTCATCGCTACCACCTCAAGTTAATAATATCATACTTGAAGTAGTTTAGACAATACCTCCAGTGCAATTTATTTTGCTTTCTAGTTGTTAAAATTATATTGAGGTGATATAAGTGATTATCAATAATACAGAACATTATGATGCAGTAAGAGAGACTATAAACATGAGTAACATGAAGAAGTTAATTGACTCCAAAGATTACTCGGTAACTAAATTAGCAATGAACGCCTGTATAAGTGATTCATCCATCAATTCTTACATAAATGGAAATAAGCTTCCTAGTGTTACGAACCTTGTATCAATAGCCAATTTCTTAAATTGTAATATAGATTTTCTTTTGGGTAGAACTGATAATCCTTTACCAATAGAAAAACTTAATTCATTGAGTAAGGATTCTGAATTAAGCATACTAATAAATAACATTTCTTCTTTACCTAAGGATAAACAGAAATTAGTAGAAGCATATGTAAAGGGTTTAATGGATCATAAGTAGAGAAATATATCTTATTATATAAACATAAAGTATCTATGTTATATAGTATTATATATTTCTTTTTTGTTTGGAAAAACGATTGCTAATTATAGATAACCACAATCTGAAATTAGATACAAGACCCTAATTAAAAGTTCTTAATATGATTGTTTTCATCCATAATTATGTTTAGAAGTCTTTCCGTTTGACTCCAACCAACAATTTTAATGTTTCTATGTTTCCTACTAGTATCATTTACTCTTAATACTATAGGAGAACGTCCTTCGTTTTGATATTCTAATGTTTTAAACATATACATATTCTCATTGATAATATCTTTTAGTTGTTCTATACAAGTGGAAGAGAGAATAAAGAGTTTCTCATTTCGTTCTGTTCCATAAACTATACCATTGTTATAAATTGTCATTCTTGTTTTGTTTATCTTATTTTCAAATTGTATAAACCATGATTTCATTGGAATAAGTCCTTTCATAAAATTGTAAATGTATCTTTTAAAGATTACCAAGTTATTAACCAATTTTAGACCAATTGTGAGGTCTTAAATGGATAAGTAGTATAAACCACACAACTAATTAACTTTTACAAAGTGTGAACCATTTATCAAACTATGATATTTTAATTAGTTAATGGGTATATAAAATATCCTCGTACCATTAAAGGATAGAGGATATAATTGTGTATCTACTATAACAGGAGGAAGTACTAATAAACTGTACTGACTCCTTGTTACTATTTAATTGTAAATATATGGTCGATTCTACCAATTCGGAATAAGGATTACACCGACTCGTGTTTCTTATACCTGTGTATGAGGATTGTAGTCTTTACTTTCTCAAACATCTTTGATTGGTACTAGTAGTTTTACCTTTCTAACTAGTTTAATTTAATAATTTAATAAATCTCTGCTCTTCTTACTTTTCTTTCTCTTAGTTTTCTTCTTCTTTGTTTTAATTTTAGTAGTGTTATTTCTCTTTCTTTTAATTTTTTGCTTCGTGTTATTAGTTTTCTTTGATTTCTTCTTTATAATGCTTTTTCATGAGTTATCCTCTCGTACATAAGTTGATTATTCTGTGCTGAAATGCTGGTAATATAGCCTACCAGTAGACTACTGAAACTAATGTACCATATAAAAAATATGATTACAACCCTGTTTAGGCCAAAAAACAAAATTTCTTTTGATAATGTAGTTTTAGCATTGCTCATTTAACCTTTTGAAGTTGTAAAATGCTATCACTATCTTTTGAAGTAATCTTCAATTTGTATTTACCTCTCAATTTATCATTGACTAACTTATTTATGATGTTATTTTCTTCTTCTGTAAGATAGAAGGAATCTTCTGATGATGAGAATATTTCACTATATGTCATATTGTGATTATTACCGAATGCATAATAAGTGGTTGCAATATTATCTACAATAAGGTTCGCATAATGCTTAATATAATTTCTTTTATAATAATCTTCAATATCAATATTTCTTTCTTCAATAGTAAAATCGGTTCTTCTTATAAGTGGAATTGCACCTGTAATTATTTCATCAATTTTATTATGATGTTCAAATGATCGAATAGTTGATTTTATAATTTGTTTATCGATTTGAAACTCTTGTTTTAGTTGGAAATAGATATTTGGTGCATATTTAATTGTTTCAATAGTTCTTCTTTTACTACTACTTAATAATTCAATAAATAGTGGGGGAACTTGTTCTAACCATACTCCATTACTTAATACTTTTACCATTTTAGGTATATCTTCTTCATAAACAACCTTTACTTGTTGTCCTAAATCATCAATGTCTTTGTTTTCTTTTGTCATAAATTAACTACCTCCATTTTATATGTAAAACAGATTTTCGTTAATTACAATCCCATTCGCAAAAGTTCCAAAAAAAATGTGCCGATAGCACATTGAATAATGATTAAATAGTTAGATAACTAATAAGTAGTTCGACTAATTTATCAAAGTCATCAGTTTTGTCCTTATATCCCTTTGAAATAAGAAAGACATTTAATGGAGTAATTGGTTCAACACTATAAAGATAAATATTTTTAAATAAGTATCCCAAAAAATCTAAGTCATTATTATCTTCCTCTTTAAATTCAGGACATACATCAATAATCTGTAGATATAATTCTTTTTGTTTGGTTATATATACCTCATATTCCTTCTTCATTTGTTCTAAGTTCTCTACCAAATCATTATTTGCTTTGATGTTTTTGCTTACTGCTTCGTATAAATTCATATCTAAGTTCTCCTTTCATATTATAATGAGAGAAATAGCTAATTGATATTTGATTAAGGATACTAATACTATTTCAACTATTCAAAGCATTTTTGAATTAACTTAATTAAGTATGAATATCTTTGAAACAATCCCACCTAATTCCCCACATAAACAACTTCTAAGCAACAAAAAAGAGAATGTCAATATAACAACAATCCCTTGTATTTACTAACTTTTATACGATTTTAATTAAGACAGATTTTGAATCAAGCACGTCGGTTTTTGAGTCCAACGCGTCTACCATTCCACCACGCAGGCAATCTACAAGTAAAAGTATAACACACCTTTACTAAATATGCGATAGAAAATAATTAAAATTTTATCATTTGTGAAATGTCTTAAATCATTTTTCTATCATTTTATCATACTGTTTGTATAAATATTGCACCCCATTTTCCAAATGAAAATAATGAATAACATAAGGAATTAAAAAACAAATTAAAATAATAGAAATGATAAACAAAAAAGGATGTAAAAATGCAAAAAATATACTGATTAATAAAAACAAAGCATAAGCAATAGTAACATAGAGATGAATCTGTCTTTCATGCTGAAAAAAATGAATTTTAACCAAATGCTGTTCTACAATAACTGGTTCTATTTTATAACTACTGTCCAAGAAATCATCTATTTTTTGAATATAATCTTTCAAATAATGATACATCTAAACACCTACTCTTCCATCTCCTTATATTTCGATTGATATAAATCGGATTCTTCACCCTCTCCACTTTCCTCTTCTAAAAACTCTCTCATATCTGGCAAATCTTCAATAGTAGCAAGACCAAAATAGTCTAAAAACTCATTAGTAGTCTCATATAAAATAGGCCTACCTGGTAAATTACTTCGTCCAGTTTCTTTAATAAGTCCCTTTGCAACTAGTTTTCTAATAATCTGATTCGTAGTAACCCCTCGAAGCTTATCCACTTGCATTCTAGTAATAGGTTCATTATAAGCAATAATGGCAAGCGTTTCCAATGCTGCTTGACTCAAAGTATTCGTTTCAGGATTTTGAATTAATTTCTGATAAAAATCACGATGCTCGAACTTAGTAGTAATCTTAAACTTATTCCCCAAAAAATCAATACGTAGTCCCCTATTATCTGACTCATATTCACTTTTTAAAGTACGCACCAAATTTTTGGATTCCTCTTCACTAACATCTAATGTCTTCTCAATCTGCTCCAAAGTAAGACCTTCTTCCCCCACTACAAATAAAAGTCCCTCTAACACTGCCATTAAATTCATTATGCCACCTCACATATTATGTCATCAAATGTATCTTTCTGTAAAATCTTAAGTTCCTTACTCTTTGCCATTTCTAATATAGCAAGAAAAGTTGCAACTACATACTCACAAGATACCTCTGGAAAAAGTTCAAAAAAAGAAACTCTCTTTTTCTCTCCTAAAATTCTTTTAATATCATGTCTCCTAGAAGAAACTGAAATCTCCTTCACCGTAACTTTCGTAGAAAGAGGTTTCATTTCTTTTTTTCGCTGTAAATACTTTTTAAAAGCATCCACCAAGTCATCAATACTAACATCCCCCTCCAAAGTATCCTCTTTCTCTCTAAACTGTGAATAATCTTCAGGTATTTTAGTATAAAAATGTTGTCTATCTTCTTCTCTTTCTTTTAATGCCTTCGTAATTTCTTTATAAGCTTGATATTCTAAAAGTCTTCCAATAAGCTCCTCCCTCGGATCATCCTCTTCTTCTTTTTCCTCTCCATCTGTTTTAGGAAGAATCATTCGAGACTTCATCTCAATAAGTTCTGAAGCCATAACCAAGTATTCACTAGCAACCTCTAAATTTAATTTTTCTTGACTCTCAATATATTTTAAATACTGCTCTGTAATACTTTCAATTTCTATAGTCAAAATATCCATTTTACTTTCTTTAATTAAATGTAGAAGTAAATCAAGAGGCCCTTCAAATTCCGAAATCCGAATATCTAAGTTCATATTATCACATCCTGACTATAACATTGTATCATAAAACAAAACTTTATTGTAGCATTAGAATAATAAATAATGGTATTACTTTTCTTCTCATATTAAGTTCTTATTTATTTTTCAATGCTTGATAACTTAGATAATAAACATATATATGTCTTAGCAAGAAAAGATATACAGGTATATATAATGCATATATTAGAAATTGAACATACTTAAAACCACTCAAACAAATACTACAACTAGTCGCTAAAAAATTATAAAAAATGGGGTCACCATGAGTATCAACATAGGCAGCTCCACCTACTGTAATAATAGACATAAAAAAAAATATAGCATGTAATACAATGGTAATGAAGAAGTAGATACCAATGATGGATGAAAGTATAGTAGCAATAATTCTAGTAACTTTTAATAAATTTTGATATATCTTTCTTCTATAAAAACTTCTTTTAATTTTTTGATAGTCTTTTCCATATTTTAATCTATTATGAAAATAAAAAAGGATCATAACAAAGAATAATATATAAAATATGATAGCACCAATATTTCTTAATATATCTATTTTCTATCATCTCTTTCTCTATTTTTATAACTAACAAAATAAGTATATCATCTCTATAGACATAGTATCAACAATTTGATACAATTTTTCTAGGTGATGAAGATGAAAAAATTCCATATGATAGATGAAGATTTCACTTGCGAAAATTGTGGTAAAGAAGTAAAAGCACTACACTATACAGCAAGAGATCATTGTCCTTTTTGTCTTTATTCAAAACATGTAGATAAAAACCCAGGAGATAGAAAAAACACATGTAAGGGATTACTAAAACCGATTGGAATTGAAAAGTTCAAAGATACTTATAAAATTTTATATCAATGTAAAAAGTGCCGAGAACATCATAAAAATATTGTAGCAAAAGATGACTCTATGGATGAAATCATCATACTTTCAAAAAACAGTTAAAAACTTTCCTCAATGCAAGGAAAGTTTTTTATTAATTTTTAGGTTTAAAAAATAAAGAGAAGATGAAAGAAAAGACGATAGCAGCTGTAATACCAGAAGCAGTAAGATCAAACATTCCCATAACAATACCGATAGGTCCCATCACATCCACCTTAGCAAGAGCACCATGAATTAATAAATGACCAAAACTAGTAATAGGAACCATCGCACCTCCACCAACGACTTCAACAATTTTATCATAAATACTAAACGTATCAAGGGCTGCCCCCACAACTACCAAAATACTTGTAATATGTCCTGGAGTTAACTTAGTATTATCTAAAATAATCTGAGAAATCATACAGATAAGTCCTGCGAATAAAAATGAATATAGAAAAATCATTCCGCCACCTCCAAACTAACTGCATGAGCAATACTCAAAATATTTTCCTTTTGATAAACGAATGTTGGCGAGAAAAGGGCTCCAGTTGCCACTAATAGAACTCTTTTTAATTCTTTCTTTTTTAACTTATCAATGACCATAGTAAAATTAACGAGTGCACTACATACAGGACCAGATCCTCCAGCTTGTACTTGTGTTTGTCTTTCAGTATCATATAAAATAACACCACAATCATTATAGTTTTTACTTAAATCAATTTTATATTCTTCCATCATATATTCTTTTAATATCTCTTTTCCATATTTTCCAAGATCCCCAGTTAAAATAAGATCATAGTAACTAGCATCTCTTTTCATATCCGTTAAATGTCTATAGATAGTATCTGCTGCAGCCCCTGCCATAACAGCACCCATATTAAATGGATCCGTTTGATTATAATCAATAATTCTTCCAATCGTCCCTGACTCCACTCGAATAGGGCTTTTTTCTGAAGAAAGTAATGCTGATGCCCCACCAGTTGCTGTAAAAGTAGCTGTCATTGGTTTAGGTGCCCCATATTCTGTAGGATTGCGAAATTGCTTTTCACTAGACATATTATGAGAACTAGTAGCAATAACTACATTCTTTGCTCTCTTAGAATCTATAAAAGTAGAGGCAAGTATCATCGCTTCCATACTAGTAGCACAAGCACTATAAATACCTAAAAATGGTGCATTAAAAGGACTACCAGCATAACTAGATGACGTAATCTGATTAAGTAAATCCCCAGAAATCACCAAATCAATTTTATCTTTTTTTATCCCCTTTTTCTTAAGTAACATAGTAAGGCTTTCCTGCAATATTTTTACTTCCGCCTTTTCCCATGAATCAGCACCACAATATAAGTCATCATACTTCTTATCAAAATACTTGCTTAATGGTCCTTCTTTTTCATAGGGACCCACTACAGTTGCTGTCTCTTGCAAATAAACATTTTTATATTTAGAACTCATGCTCCACCTCCAATTAAAAGACGTATTATTCCAAAAAACCAAGCAGAAACTACCCCATATAAAATAACAGACCCAGCCAGTTTAAAAATATTACTACCAAGGCCGAAGATTGGACCTTCCTTACGATAGTCAATGGCAGCAGAAGTCATAGAATGAGCAAACCCTGTAATGGGAATCAAAAGACCACACCGTGCAAAATTAACTAAATTGTCAAAAAATCCTAAAGCCGTACAAAGGGAAGCAATAAAGATTAATGTAATCATCATAAATACAGAAGCTTCACTTCTAGATATATGAAATTTCTGACAAAAAACTTGTATTAGTATCTCCCCTAAAACTCCAACAAGACCACCTACAATAAACGCAATAACTGCATGCATTCCACGTTCTTCTTTTGGCTTATGCTGGCTCACTACTTTCTCATATTTTTTATTTACCATTTTTATCACCATTACTAGTGTTCAACAAATTTCTTCTTTTATACAAAAAAAGGAAAAATTTTTCATTTTCCTTACAGTCTCGTCTTCAATTTATTTAATGTTTTACTCTCCTTTCTAGAAACCTGCACCTGAGAAATCCCTAAATCACGGGACACTTCTTGTTGTGTTAAATCCATAAAATATCGACTGTAGATTAATCTTTGCTCATCTGTATCTAAAGAGGCAAGTTCCGTTTTTAAATCCAATATTTCTGAGGTCAATTGTTTTTCTTCACAACCTAAATGGTCATATAAATTGATATCATCGTTCGTCATGGAATCCAAGCTTTTTATCATCTCACCTGAAGCTTTCGCTTCTATTAATGTTTTCTCATCAATTTCTAAAAAGGTAGAAAGCTCAAAGTCACTCGGTTCTCGCATTAGAGTTTGTCTTAGAACATCCCGTCCTTGTTCAATAGAACGATTTAATTTTTGCATATCGCGACTCACTCGAACTACTCTACTTTCCGAAACATACTTATGAACTTCTCCAAATATATATTGATAAGCATAAGTAGAAAATTTTACACCTTTTGTCTTATCAAAATGCTGATATGCAGAAATAAGTCCCATCATTCCTACTTGATATAAATCATCTTTATCAAAATAACCACCATACTTCATAACAATACTCCAAACTAAATTTTCGTATTCTAGTATGTCGTCCATTTTTCCTCCTAATAACTTAAATATCGAAATGCATCTAACTCACTATCTACAAAAAATAATTGTTCTCCTCTAGTACCAATAGAATCTTTCCGATCCTGACTAAGGCCACATAATGCCACTTCACCACAACTTAAGAAAATTTCAACGAGTTTATTGCCAATCACACTAAGAATAGCATCACTTGTAATATTCACTTCATTAAAATTAATAACCAATCTTTTAGTTCCTTGTTCATATAAGAGATAATTAATCTCCTCTGAAAACTCTTTGATTGTTTTCTTATTTAAAGATCCATATAATCGTAAAAAAATAATTCCCTGATTCACTTTGGTTGTAATCAAAAACATAATTTTATTCACCTCGCTTCTTCACTATAAATGATTATTATGATTCTGTCTTGCAATTCGACAAAAACTGACAAATTATTCGTTCGACAAATATTTACAAAAAAAAAGAAAAGAATTAAGTAATCCCCTCTTACTAATTTATAAAGAATAGTTTTTTTCCTTTATAAATCAATAATTTTATAAAGGGAAAAAAGATAAAACCAAATAATATAAGCAGGTATTTCTTTACGATTACTTTACAGTAGTAACAATCTAAAGAAAAATTATAAATACCATAACTTTTTATTCTGTTTTCGTACTTCTTTTATAATACCACCACAAACTAATTCATCTTGATCATATATAACACAAGCTTGCCCTGGAGTCACTCTTTTTACTCCTTGTGGATACTTTACAAGTATTTCATTGTTCTTTAAATATTCTAGTTGAACAAAAATATCTTTTTGGCGATATCGAAATTTAGCAGTACCCTCTGTTATTCTTTTCACTTTCAAATAGTTAACCTCTTCTAGAATACAAGAATCAGACACCAAGTATTCATTATTCTCTCCTATACATATATAAAGGATATTTTTATCAAGACTTTTCCCAACCACAAACATTCTATTTTTCATACCACCAATATATAATCCTCTTCTTTGCCCAATTGTATAATACATTAAACCAATATGTTTTCCTACTACTTCACTTGTTTCTATATTTACAATATCACCTGGTTGATTCGGTAGATAGTTTTTTAAAAAGTTCGTTAAATTTCTCTCTCCTATAAAACAAATACCAGTAGAATCTTTCTTTGATGCTGTGATGATTCCCTTTTCTTCTGCCAATCTTCTAACATCTGTCTTTAACATGCCTCCTATTGGAAATAAAACATTTTCTAACTGTTTCTTAGATACTTGTGATAAAAAATAAGTTTGATCTTTATTTTTATCTACTGCTCGCAGCATTTTTCCATCTTCTAGTCTAGCATAATGCCCTGTTGCAATATAATCGGCACCCAATTTTCTAGCTTCCTTCGCAAACATATCAAATTTTATATATTTATTGCACATAATATCTGGATTAGGAGTTCTCCCTTTTTCTAATTCTTCTAAAAAATACTTAAAAACATATTCGTAATATTCCCCAATAAAATCTTTTCTGTACAGTTCAATTTCTAAGTGATCACAAACTTTTTTTGCATCGTTATAATCTTCTTCTTGAGGACAAATCCCCGTTTTTCCAACAGGTGCAGTTTCTCTTTCTCCATTTGCAAAGGAATCCCAATTCCGCATAAATAGACCAATGACATGATATCCTTGCTCTTTTAGTAATAAAGCGGCAACAGAGGAATCCACTCCACCACTCATTCCAACAACTACTGTTTTCATAAGGCACCTTCACTCCTATGAAAATTTACTATTTTTTCCTTCATCGATATTTTTCCTACTTCATATCCATACTCACATGCTTCTTTTTTATAAGTTAAAAAAGAATGATCTATCTCAAAGCCTAAAATATTTTTGACCTCTTCAAAAGAAAGCTCATAACTATCTTGATCTTTTTCTTTTAAGTATTTCCATAACTTTTCATATTTACTCATAACAAATTCTCCTCACTTGATATCCTATTTTTTATCTCTTCTTTTATAGTCAATATTAGATAATTTTGCTTGTTTCATAAAATCCTTCGTTTTTATTCTATATTGTTTTCCATCTTTTATAAAATGCGTTCCACATTGTCTGAACTCAAAACTAACATTCGCCTCAATACATTGTTTTCTAAGAGAAAGTACCCAATCAAAGTCTAGTGGTCTAGCGTTACTGTCAGATTCACCACCTACCACCACAAGTTCTATTTTATCAAGATATTTTCTTATATCTATTGGTTCTAATAAGGGTTGAATCGTGATACATTTATGCTTGATGGGTAAACTTTTAAAAATGGATAATTTGTAATCTGCATTCTTCCTGTTTTCCACCGTACAGCATACTACTACATTATCGTATCCATCCTCCCAGTCACTTGGAATACACTTCATAAATCGATCAATTCTCTTTGTTAAAAATAGAAAAGTACAGTCTGGACGCATCTTTATCATCTTCCAACACTCTTCTCTCCACTCATCTGCTTCTTCTATTAAAAAGTCAGTAGAAAAACATAAATAAACCATCCCCGATTTCATTTTAAACTTACCATTTTTTAATTTTTCTATTGGTTTTTTAAAATCTTTTGTTTTAATAATCTCATTTGTATTGATATTTCTTTTTGCATCCCCTTTATGAATATAGCAATGTAAGCATCCATCACTACATTTTCTACATCCTCTCCAAGGATTCCACATTCCCATAAACTCACTCCTAACCCTGTAATTTGAATTACTTATCTAAATCTATTTTTATAAAGAAATCATACGCAACCTTACATTTCTCACTTTCAAGTTGGAATTTATTGATTATTTACTTTATCCACAATATATCCCATCAATGCTCCAATTATAATCGTTGTTGTAGTTATAAAGATTCCACCTAAAATATTGCTAGAAAATGTATAGAGAAACGATGAGACAGATAATAATAATGATACCACTATTCCTTTTAGAATACTATTGAATTTAAAATCTACTGAACTTATCAACACCCCAATGATGACCCAGTTCGTAAAAGTTGATAGAAAAACGATAACTTCTAAGTCACTTGCAAAAAGTAAGAATAAACAATTTATCACTCCTGCTATCATTCCAGATGTGATTCCACTCATATATTTTTTCATTATCACTACACTCCTAAGCTTGTAATTTATTTTTCTAATTTCATATATAAAATTGGATAAGGATTTCCTTGCTCATCTAATTCTGTCCTTTTATAAGTTTGAAACCCCATATGTTCATAAAAACCTCGGGCATTAAAATTTTTCTCATTTACTGTTAGTTCATTCACATTGTAATTTTCTATTCCATAATTCAACAGACGCTTTCCTAAGCCTTTTTTTCTTTCACTATTTTTAATAAATAGCATTTCTAATTTGGTATCTTCTATTCCCATAAACGCAACCAGTATATTCTCTTCATTCTCTACAATCACTAAATGAGATATTTCTTTTAATGCTTGTGGTACATATTTCTTGATCTCTAAAATTTCCTCACTGGATAAAAATTTATGTGTTGCCTTGACTGAATCTTCCCATACTTCTAATAGTTGCCCTATTAGTAATGAATTTCTGTCTTTCATCTCTTTTATATTCATTTTTTACACTCACTTTCCAATTGAAACTGTGAAATTTTATAAACAGCAGTTAAAATTTTTTCATTATCCACATTTTCTTCTACATATAAAGTCCTTGCAAACTTAATATTATTTTTCCTTAAGCATAGTTCTAAAAAACATAAGAAAATTCCAATATCTATTTGATTATAATATTTCACCCTATCTACTGGCATAATTCCTCTTTTTCCTGGCTTTTTGTATCTATAGACTTTAAGTTCATGTTCTCTTGCATCCACTATCCACGGTTGTGTATTACAAGCACTGGGAGCAAATCTTACGATGCTCGCAATATCTAAATAATATTTTCCCCTCCAAATTTCTGATAATTATTTTCTTTTACTTTTATACATATCTTTTCTAAACTTCGTTTCTGAATCTACTTTTGCTATTGCAATCATTATTATAAAATCAAGACCATCTAGTCTTTTTTCCTCTACTTTACCGATGCCAAACCAAAGCGTTCCAATATTTTTTGATACTAAATATAAATCTAACTGTTCTCAATATAGCCTATATTTTGTAAATAATTATCTTTCTTTTCTGAATAAAGCAAAATAGAGTATTCTTGTCCTCTTTTACAAGTAGTAGAGTCTTTCCCTATTTTCATTTTTATTTTAATATCCTCTACTAGTGGCATAAATGTATTAAATTTATATTCAATATCTTTAAATTCTTCATCTGTAATATGTTCATTTCCTATGTTTCTAAACAAATGAAAAGACTTTCTTTTGAAAATCATATTATATAAATTATCATTCATTTTATCACCTCAATTAACACTTTAATTATATCAAAAAAAGAGTAAATCTTAAATTGATCTACTTGGTAAATTGTAATTTTATCTTTATCAATTATATAGAAAAAGAATATATCATTAGATCTATTCTTTTAATTTGAAATTATTTATTCTTATTATTAATGAAAGATGAAACAAGTATGTCAACAACTTTTTCTAATCCTAGATTTTCTGTATTTAATGTTATATCATAGTTTGAAGGATCGCTACAATTTTTTTAGTAAAGTGTTCATAATATTTTTTCTATTTGCATCCATTTTTTCAACAATAACAGATGTTTTCTTTCTATCATTATCATTTAATTCTAATTTTCTTTTTACTCTATATTCTAATGGTGCTAAAATAAATACTTTAATAACTTTAGAATCCGTAAACTCTCTTAAAACATCTCCAGCACATCTACCAATAATAATTGAATCTCCTCTACCAGATAGTTCAATTATTGTTTCTTTTTCTAATTCATAAACAGCCTCATTTAATGACTTGCCATAAATTGATTTATCCTTGCCTTCATATAGAGCTTTATACAAATAATCATTTTGTTTCTTTTCATCTAAACATTTTATAATTTCTTTAGAAAGACCACTCTTTTTAATAACTTCATCAATTATTTCTTCATCATAAAATGAGATTCCTAGTTTTTCTGCTAGAAGTTTTACCCCTATGAAATTTTAATCCTAAAGATAATATTGGAATTAACTTATCAAACATAATTAAAAGTGCTGATAAGAGTAGGAGTGATAAAATAAATGCAATAACTGCCCCTTCTCCTAAAAGACTTCCTAAAACTTGAACTACATTTTCAGTTGAAATAAATGCTAAACTAAATCCTGCTAATGATAAAATAAGTGCTGATACTAAAACTGATTTTATATTTTTGTTAAGTGTTTCTTTCATAGCATCTAGTTTAGTCATAGTCTTTCTATTTTTTAAGTAGTTATCAGTAAATAAAATTGCATAATCTATGGTTGCTCCCATCATAACTGCTGATACTACAATATATCCTATATAACAAATTGGATTATTCATTAAATAAGGTATTGATAATGTTACCCAGAAAGCAAATTTAATAACTGCTATTAAAATAAGTGGGATAATAATTGACTTAAATTCAATTAAAAGGATAAAGAAAATCGCAATAATCGTAATTAAATCAACAAGTTTTTGATCTTCTGTTACAGTTACTTTCATGTCATACATATTTGGAGTAGCCCCACACATATACCAATCATCATCAAAATATTTTGTAACAGTTTTTTGAATTTCTTCTAAAGCACTAAATGCTTCTTTTCCTTCTGTATCTAAATCAGTATATAGAACAACTCTTGTATAATTATCTCCATAAAATTGTTCTACTGTTTCCTTTGGTAAAGAACTTGTAGGAACATCTTTTCCTATGGTAGTTGTATAACTAACAATTTTAGAAATATGTTTATTTTCTAAAAGTTCTTTTGTTAATTTATCTTCATCATTAACATTATCTTTAGGTAGCATTATAACTATCATATTTTGTTTTCCAAAAATATCATTTTGAGTTTTTGTATCTTTAGCAATTCTTGATTCACTAGATGGTTCTCCTGTACCATAAGTGAAATTATTATCTTTTTGAGCATTATAAGCAGGTATTACTAAAAGAATTGCAGCAATTATTACTAGCCATCTAGGTTTAATCAACCATCCACCAAGTCTTTTAAAGTCTGGTATAAAACTTTTATGTTTTGTTTTTTCTACCCATTTATGTGTAAGTAATAAGAATGCTGGTAAAAATAACATTACACAAACAAAACTCAATATTACTCCTACTACTAAAGGAACTCCCATATCTAAACCAAGTTTAAATTTCATAAATAATAGTGCTGCAAAACCAAATAAAGTAGTTAAAGCACTTGCTGATATAGATTTGAAAGATTCTTTCATAGCTTTTTTCATTGAAGCATCAGGACTTAACCCATCTTTTCTATTTTTTTCAAACGAATGACACAAGAATACGGCATAATCAATAGATACTGAAAGTTGAAGTATTGGTCCTACTGCAAGTGTTACATAAGATATTTCACCATTAAAAATACACAAACCTAAATTGATTATAATTGCCATTCCGATTGTAATTAAGAAGATAAATGGTTCTATCCAACTAGTTGTAGCAAGTAATAAAACGATTATAACTAATGGTCCTAATACACAAATAGATTTTATTGTTTCATTTAATGCCATACTTTGACTAGATGCTTGATCGACTGCTGTTCCAGTAATTCCACCTTTATCTCCGACAATATCGTAGATTTTATCAACTGCTTTTCTTTCATTACCATCCTTAATGGTAACATAAAATAAAGCATTTTCATCTTTATAATATTGTTCAATTGTTTCTTTAGCATTATCCAAAGATTCTTCTGTTAATGTATTTTCCTGATTTATGGAAAAAGAATTACCTGTTTGTAATTTACTAAAATCTCCAGTTGTAATTGCTTTTAGCATATTAACATCTAAACTGTCGTCAATCCATGAAACAATTTCTACACCTTCTACATTTTTAATTTTTTCCTTATACTTTATTGCTTCATCAACATCAACATCTTTTACTAATACATAAGCATTCGTCAAAGACCCACCAAATTCTTTACTCATAATTTCGATTGCTTTTGTTGAATTAGCATCTTCAGGTAAATAATCAGTCATGTCATAATTTATATTTAATTGTAATGCTAGATAGCCAAAAACTATTAAGATAATGACAAATAAAGATACTATCCATTTTTTATATTTTACGACAATATCTGAAATAAAACCCATTAAAATCACCTTTTTCTTTGACTTTTGAAAAAAAAAGCCTATATAATTATAGCAACACAATGTTGATATTACAACACACAGTTTTTGCAAAAAAGATTTAAAATCAACAAAGTTATATTATTTGTTTACTTTGAAACAAAAACTATAAAATTGTAATTTTTTAGGAGGAAATCATGAAAAAAGAAAATCAAAGAGTAAAACTAACCAAAAGAATTTTTAAGGATTCATTAATTGAGATTTTAAAAGAAAAAGCAATATATAATATCAAAGTAAAAGAACTCTGTGATAAAGCAGAGCTTAATAGAACAACATTTTATAAATATTATGAAAATATTTATGATGTTCTTGCAGATATAGAATATGATGTTTTAAAAGATAGTGAACAATGTATTAGTGAGATTGAAAATATTTGTGAAAATCAAATTAAAAATACGCTATATAAACAACTCTGCAACATCCAAAAAAATAAGGATATTTACTATTTATTACTAATAAATAGTGCCGATAACGAATTTTATGAAAAACTTATGAAAAAAACTATTGATTTTTTAAAAAATAAAATTGAACAAACAAATATAGATCTTAAAGAAAACTATGAATACATATTTTCTTATATTATTGCTGGAACTATTGATATTATTAAAAAATGGCTTTACGAAAATGGAACATTAGATGCTAATCATATTACTAATCTGATTTATGATTTATCAAATAAAATACTAGGAATTGCTCAAAACTAAAAGTTCAACAAAAAAGCTGTTTTATTTACATCCATTTTTAAATTATCATTTTTTTGTTCTGTTTACACTATATATTACATCATTAAAAAAGCAAATCTTCTATACTTTAGGATTTTAGTTTCTTCACTGAGAAACATAAATATTCTATCTCCATAATGGTTATTATTTTTAGTATATTCATCAATGACTTTTAGAATATTAGTAACATTTTTACCTAGTATCATTTTTATTCTTTACAGTAATCAATTAATTCAGAAATCGTAGGTTTTTTATTTTTAGAAATCACCCAATATTCGTTTTTTTCATCAAAGTTACACCGATATACATCATAAAACAGAGTATCATAATAAATAACATTACCAGTTATTGTTGTTTTTAGTCGAAACATTGGCGCTTCTTCATTCCTTTTCACATGAATATAATCTGTGAACAATAAAACTCCCATTGCACTTGTGAATATAGCAAAACTTAAGAGGAACCGTTGGTACCATTTTCCTACATTGATATTCCGAAAAACAGCTACTATAAAAATGAGAATTCCAAAGACAGAATAAATAGAGCCCCAACTACTTTCACTAGGAAAAATCATCACTGCCGATAAAGAGATAAAAAGGCCGAATATCATTAGAAGTAGATTCATCAATTTGCTATATTTCGCTAGATTCTTTGTAGAATAATTAATGGTGTTTACAATATTTTCTTCTAACCTTTCTTGGTAGTTTTCTTGTGTTATCTTCTCTCCACTCATTAAATCATTGATAGTAATATCTAGTTCATCACATAAAGGCTTAAATAGTGATAAGTCTGGCATATTTCTTCCATTCTCCCAATTGCTAACAGATTTCTCCGTAACCCCTAATTTTCCTCCCAAATCTGCCTGTGTCAGTCCTTTTTGTTTCCTACATTCTGCTATAAACTTTCCAATACGTACTTGATTCATCCTATCTCTCCTTTCCATTACCATCATATAATAGTAAGGCTATTTTTAACAGGAAATAAGCCTAGAGTTAGAAAAAGAAAGCCGTATTACTTGTCATAATACGATATTTCTATTTTATTACCATCTAAATCTTCTATAGCAAAACATATATAATTATCTAGTGAATTAGATAGTTTTTCAGGTTCATAAAGTATTTTAGCATTTAAGTTTAAACATTTTTCATATGCTTCTTTAATATTATCAGTATATAAACCTAAAACTCCATTCGTCCCCTTAATTAAGTCACTTTCGGATGCTTTTCTAGAAATAATTCCAAAATAAATTTGATTATTTTTGTTCTCCCAATCTGCCCATCTATCTTCTGTAATATTCGTTGGCATTTGATCTAATAATTTTGAATAAAATTGTATAGATTTTTCTATATCTTCTACAACAAAATAAAAATTGTCTATTTTCACATTGTCACCTTCCTAAATTATATGTGCCGTAATAATTGTATAACTATGTGCATTAATCGTGATTTTTATAACATAAAAACTGAATTTTTACTTTAACTTTCTTTTTACTTTTTGCGGTAACTCTCCTTCTCCTACTTCTTTCCAACTATATACACCGAGTGGTCTTACTTCAAGTAAAAGATAAGCTCCTTCTCTTAGTTCCCTTTTCGTTTTAAATTTTAGCCTTTTTCTTCTTCCACTTTTGTTGTAGCAAGGCAAGTTGTATTCAAACTTCATATCATCTGCCTCTGATAATTCTTTTATCTTTTTGTTATCTATTTTAGTATAGTAAATTGCATTACAATTTTCTAGGCGATAAAGTCCAATAAAACAGCAGATGATAAAACAAATCGTTCCTACTACCACAAATAATTTACCTTTCATTTTTCTCTCCTTTCTAACTTTATTCTAATAGAAAAAGAAAAAAAGTTCCTTATTGGAACCTTACGAAAGATTACATTTCTGTAATGAACAAATATCTTTATTTAAAAGTAACGTAACGGACACCTAGACTTTTATAAATTTTGGACGCTCTTGGTAGGCGAAAGATGCGTGCAAAGAGTAAATTATAAAACTCATCAATTAAGATAATAGAACACAAAGTAAAACTAACAGTTAAGAATACTTTTCTATTCACTCTTTTAGCAAGATAAAAACAAAGTGGAACTACACCATAAATAAATAACAAACTGAAGCTTCCAAAAACAAGTACACTTCTAAGACATACAAATCCATGAATACTTCCGAAACTTAAAATTTCACGATTATAATCCCAACATCGCATACCGTTACCAATAATATACATTCCAAGACCCGAAATATATTCTAAGATACCACAAGCAAGTGCACTAATCAAAAATACTTTTAAAACATTCTTTCTATATTTATAAGTTAGGAAATATATCATAATAGAACCTGTTGCATAAATATTAATCCAAGGTAAGAAATTACCTCCACGCCAATAAAACCCTTGCATTCCCCCATTAAAATAATAGAATATAAATTCATATAAAAAACCAAACATTCCAGTAACAACTATGATAAGACAAAAAATACCAAGCATCATCGTCTTATCAAATGAATGGTCTTTTTCTAAATAACTTTTATACTTCTCTTTCATACTACAGTACTCCTATATCCTATATTATAACATAGAAGGAAAAAAGTAACTATTTTATTTTGCTACTCACTGTAAATTACTACGAATCCTCTTATCAATATAAGTATTTAATCTAATACGTATCTGTTCCATTTGTTCTTTTGTCTTTAAGTCTTGGTAGAAAAAGCGATTAATTAAACCATTCATATCATCATTTTCTTTTACAATTTCATAAGATGCTTTAAAGTTTAAGTCAAACACAAAAGCCAACACACAAACCCAATAATCAAGGTTCGTTTTTCTGTCCCGTATATTTACACACTTTTCATTCATAACACTATCATAGACCAAGGGAGATAATAATGAGTTTTCCATATCTGATGCGTTTTTTACTTTGCCTGGGAAAATTGCTTCTATCCGCTCTTCCTTCTTTACTCTAAAATTGTCTAGTTTATCTGCATCTCTAATGATTTTAGTATGTAGTAGACTTCTCTCATCTAACCCCTCTTCCATTTTTAATCTACTATGATTATTAATTGCTATTTTGATTATTTCATCATAACAATTATCTTCTATAAACTCTCTTATCAAGTTGTCTTCAAATAGCATTTTAACACCATAGGAAGCATGGTCAAATTTAACGCCATCGAATTGCTTTAAAAAAGTAATCTCTTCAAATCTACCAATATCGTGTAGTAAGGCAATTAACTCTGCCAAGGCTTTATCTTCACTAGAAACACCTAGTTTATCTGCTAAAATTTTCGCATTTTCGACTACGTGATAAGTGTGCGACACCTTTAAATTAAAACCTAACTCCCCAATTTTATACTGACTTAAAAATTTTTTAAATGCGCACCTTGCATACTGAATATCTATCATCTTCTCACTCCCAATAAAATATTTAGTCCATCACTTTTTCTAGACTTTCTGTCATATGTCTTGGCCCTCTAATTGCCCTCACACCATACTCTTTTAATTTATGAAAAGGATACTCTTCTTTTTCATAACGTTTTACTAGTTTTATCTTCATAGTTTTAGTCATATTCAAATTTTCATCTTGATACTGATAAGGAATACCAGTCTCTATTACTTCACACTTGTAAAGAATAGCAGAATAAGGAGCACCTAGGTAGAGATAGACTTTATCCCCTATTTTTACTCCTTTTGGTTCCCTCCACAATATGGTATCTTTCTCATTAAAATAAGAAATCACATCATAAAACTTAGGATTTGCTGGTATTAGCCAACTAGAAGTAGTCTCTGTAAACCTGTGACTTTCTGCTATGTACTCCATAATTTCTTCATCATCTACAGTATCATCTAAAATAATGGTAATCCAGTTTTTCTTATTCATATGATAGGCTTTATAAAAGCCATCTTTCTTCAATAGTTCTAAAATCTTTTTAGGTGAAAGTTTTAAATTGATTGCCTCTACTTTTCCTTTTTTCTTTTTATCGATTTTACTTCTATCCACATACATAATTAGGCCATACCATTTTTCATTATCTGGATTTTTAAAAACCCCATGCCCCTCAGACTCCCAAGGGAAAAGAGGTTCATCATGATAGAGTTTTATAATAGAGTCTGCAATACGGTTTGCTTGACTACTTACAAAATAGACATTTTTAAAGCAATGTGCTTTGATTTCTTCTAACAATTCTTTATATGATTTTCGAACATTACTTACGAACTCACCCACTTGGCTTTCAATCCGAAAATTAATATATTCTTCTTCCATCGCTAAATCATAGACCTTTCCAATAAGTTCTCCTTTGCTATCTACGGTAATCTCTGCTCGAAACCCATCCATAAAAATTTTCGAATAATAATACATTCCATTTTTCTTTTGGAATCCATAATTTATTAACTTTCCAAAGTCAACTCTTGTTCTTTCTAGAACTTCTTTTTCTATTTCCATACTACCACTCACATTTCGTTATGATGTTTTTTATTTTTCCAGTAACACCATTTTAATTTTTCTTTATCATGCTTTTTATATTCTGCATAATAAACTGCCATACGAAATAAATACAACTGACATAAATCTTCTTCGAACCCTTTTATCTCACAGTCTTATCTGTAAAGTTTTTCTGGGTCCTTTCCTTTTAAGTCTTCTACACAAGTAATACCCATTTTGATGAGACACTCTTTCGTTTTCGGCCCTACATTTGGTATCGTACTCAAATTTGTTTTCATATTTCACGACTCCTCTTCAATCATTATAACATAATCTCTCCTCAATACTTATTTTAATTCCAATAGAAAAGGAGACTAATTAATATCCCCTGTCACTGCTTTTCTTAGTGTATGAAGAACAAGTTGAAAATAACTAAGTTTATCAATCGAATTTTTAGAAATCAAATTCTGCTTCGTAACTACTTTTCCCTTATCCAAAACAGTAATACTTCCAAGTGTTTGCCCCTTCTTTACAGGAAGTTTTATTTTATCTATATTAGTTTGAATGGTATATTTCTTATCTTTTGTTCCCTTATCTTGAAGAACAGATACATCATTCTCTGTAACAAGTTCAATTTTATTTTTACTCCCCTTTTCAATAGGAATCTCTTCTATCTTTTCACCCTTAGTCTTTAGCATTTGTACCTTTACTGTATTAAATCCATAATCAAGAAGAGAAATAGTCTCTGCATTACGAACTTTAGATACTTCTTCTCCAAGTACGATAGCAATTAGTCGCATACCATTCCTTTTTGCTGTCGCTGCTAAACAATACTTTGCAGCATCTGTATGACCAGTCTTAAGACCATCTGCTCCTTCATAAAAACGTACTAACTTATTTGTGTTCACTAACCAAAACTTTTTCTCTGTATTCTGTCTTAAATAATCTTCATAAACAGAAGAAAAATTAAGAATTTCTTCGTGCGATAAAAGTTCTCTTGCAATCATTCCCATATCATAAGCACTCGAATAATGTCCATCTTGATCAAGTCCAGTACAATTTTCAAAATGTGTATTTTTAAGTCCCAATTCCTTCACTTTCTGATTCATAAGTTTAACAAACCCCTGTTCACTTCCACCAATCACTTCAGCCATTTGTACAGTAGCATCATTGGCGCTTGCCATCGAAATTCCCTTAAAAAGCTCTTTTACTGTCATCTTTTCACCAGGTTCTAAGTAAATCTGTGAACCACCCATCTCAGACGCATTACGACTGACTTCAATAATATCATCCCATTTAATTTTACCAGACTCAATATTTTCCAAAATAATAATTTGTGCCACCATCTTTGTCATAGAGGCAACAGGAACTTCTTTATTTTTATCCTTTTCAAATATAATTTTACCAGTAGAAGCCTCCATCAAAAGTCCACTAGTAGCATTAGGTATTAAATCCTCTGCCTTTACAGTAATAGGAAATAAAAATACCAAAAAACCAAAAAGCAATAATAACTTTTTCATAACTACCCTCCTATAATTTTTTATGACAACAAACAATAAACTATTCTAAATTTACAACAAGACTTATATATTATAATAGGTGATATCATGAAAAACATTATAATTTATATAGTAATTATACTTATGATTGTTCTAGCAATCTTACTGGCTCTCAGAGAAGATACAAAAAAAGAAGATAAAAGATTAGAAACATTAAACTATATTAATAAAAATATATCATTTTTTAATTACGACTATATTGACCGTTATGTTTCCTATCATTTAAAAAATAAAAAACTACCATTAAAAAGGGTCATCACAGAAGTAAACATCGGTCTAGATAATGATTACTACCAAAATACAAAACCAGCACCTAACAAACAAACACCAAAAGTTTTAGTAAATAAATATCATTACTTAAAAGAAGACTACATTCCAGAAAACTTAACAGAAGTTTACGAAGGATATAGTAAACCTGGGATGTATTTAGTCGATAAAGCAGCAGAAGCTTATAAAAAAATGGCAGAAGATATAAGAAAAGAAGGAATGAAAATAAGAGTAATTTCTAGCTACCGAAGTTATCAGTATCAAAAAAAATTATATGAACGATATGAAAGGCAAGACGGTAAAAAGAAAGCCGATAAGTATTCTGCACGTCCAGGCTTTTCAGAACATCAAACAGGACTCGTAATAGATATTGATAATGAGGTATTATCTTATGAAGACTTTGGAAAAACAAAAGAATTTGAGTGGATGAAAAAAAACGCTCACAAATATGGTTTTATTCTTCGTTATCCAGAAAAAAAAGAGTTTATCACTGGATACACTTATGAAGCATGGCATTATCGTTACGTAGGAAAAAAAATAGCAACACACATAAAAAAACACAATATCACTTTTGATGAATATTGTGCAATGGAAAATAACAAAACTAAGTAATATCAAATCTCTCACTATACTTTCTCTTACAGAACTGATAAAAGACATAAAATAGAATAAAAATAATCCAAAGGAATAAAATCAAATTACTTACCTGAATAAAACATAAAATAGACTCATTCCTATAAATAGAAACATCCGTAGTAAAATAGATCCGATTATCTGCAACTTGTCCAATTACCTGAATATAGAAAATATAGAGAAGCCCAAATACAGAAGTATTCACATATTTCAAAAATTTACTAATCTTTTTACTAAACATCGTATAAAAAATACCAATCGTAACAAACACCATAATAACAAAATACATAGCAAGAGAAGGAAAATAAATATAATGCATAATATATTTAATAACACCATCAATACTTTGAGCTGTATAATCAGAATAAAAGTAACAAATTAAAAAGAAGAATAACAAATACAAACAAACAGCAAACGTTTTAATTATTTTTTCATTTTTATTAATATTAATAGCAAAAAATATAAATAATAAAAAGCCAATAATAAAGAGTTCAATAGACATAAAAGAGGAGAATATTGACTGAAATGCATAACTTATCTTTTCAAATATATTTAAAGACATACAACTCCTCCTCTTACACTAATTCAAAAATATAAATCGTCTGTGTCGTATCATTATCTTTGGTACAAGTAATAAGAGTTAATGCTTTTGTATTGTAGTTATCTCTATGAATCGCAACCATTCCTGTTTTAGGTTGTTCTTCAATCTTCACAAGCTTATATTTATATACTTCACCCTTATAGGTAACTTTCGCAATATTACCCATATTTAACTTATAAAGATTAGCAAAATATGAAATATAAGCATCACCAGAATGTCCCATCAAAATAAAATTCCCATTCTTCTCATCTGGATAATTAGAATTACTTGCAATCATAATATTATAATTCACATCATTATATTTAGAATTCTTATCAACAAATCCACGCTTTAATCCTATTCGAGAAATTTCTAAATAACCAATATAATTATAATTCTTTTTTTTTGGTTTCTCACTAGGTGGATTAGTTTGCTGATTATTCTGATCAATATTCTCTACATCTGGTGTATACACATTATCATTTTTATTATCACTAGTATCAATAGAACCATCCAAAAGTTGAATACGAACATCTTCAAATATTTGCTCACGCAAAGTCTTTAAATGATTCCAAGATATACACACTACCCCAATAAATACAAGGAAAGAGCCAATCAATAATAGTTGACTCTTACTTATTCTTTTAGTTTTCTTTCTTTGGTTTAACACTTGCATAAATAATCGCTATACCACAAATTAGGATAATTCCTCCTGCTATATAAACAGTAAATGGAATATTTAATCCAGTATCAGGTGTTGGGGTAAGTGGATTATTTTTATATACTAATTCTGTAACAGAACCATCATTCTTAACATCAAACTCAATTACTTCTTTACTAAGTTCATAACCCTTAGGTGCTTCTAATTCTGATAATCGATATCTACAAGTAGACTCATTTACTGGTAAAGCATCAATTTCATATGGTTTATCACTAGAAACCCATTTAGCAACAATCTCACCATTACAATCATTAATAACCATAGTTGCACCAGCTAATTCCTTAGAAGTAGTAATATCTTGTTTGCTAATCTTAACTTTTCCTGTTGGTATTTCAATTGGAGGAATCTCCATCTTGGTCTCACTAGTAGTAGTATAAAACTCAGGAATTAAAGCAGTCTGAGCAGCAGGATTATTTTCGTTTTTATAAGCATAAACTTTCTTATGGCTATAATAAGCAGTTACTGTAACTGAAAAATTAATAGTATTATTACCAAGATTTTTTAACTTTTCCATTGGAATACGAAGTCTAATTTGAGCAGAAGAAGGCAAAGTAGAACCGTTAGCATATTCAACACCATTCTTATCAACAAAAGTAACACCTATATCACCGTCATTAACTTGAACTTTATAACTGGTAAGTTCAGAACCAAACCCATCTGCAAAAAGGTACCCAATAGATTCAAGGAACTTTCCATCATCCGTAATATGATAACCCTCACTCCATGCAGGATATACAAATAAACCATCACTAGACTCATCCTTAGCTGTCTTTGCCTTAGTAACAAGATCTCTAATAATCTTAGCATACTTACTATCAGTTCTGTTAAGAGCATAAATCTCATCTGGATCTGTAATCTTATCAGCATCAGATAAAGTTTTACCTGTATCATTCAAATAAGACCAAATTGCCCATTGAGTCACCGCTTTTCTTATATTAACCGTTTCATCACTCATAAAAGTATTATCATAAGGATAAGCATGTGTAACAATATAAGTAATACCAGCATCGACAAGTTTATCAGTTAATGCCTGATCTCTAACATAAGTATCAGGATCTGTTGGCATAGTTTTATTTTTCTCTAAACAATACAAATGATAAAATTCTCCTGAGGCATCTTTTCCTTGAAAATCTGTACTATAAGTAATCGGATAATTTTGATCGCCTTCTCCCATAATTAATTGAACTATAGGATCAATTGGTTTACTAGCTAAAGTAATCTTATCTGGCACTCCACTTCCAGTACTCTCCCCTATAGCATAAGATGTCCCAATATGCATTACCCCAGTAACACCTACAAACATCATAACAGATGCAGCAAAGAAAAATAATGCTGCACTCATTGCATCAATCGTTCTTTTTTTATTCTTTCTTTTTGACATAAACTCACCTAACCTCACATTCATATGAACTTATTATACCACAAATATTCCATTTGTCGAACATTTTTTTATTTTATTTCAAAAATTTTTGAAATATCATATTCCCCCTTATCATCACTTTTTAAATAAAGACATAAAAGAACATCTCCAATCTCTACCTTATCCCCAACTAAAACATTTAAGTAAACTCCTACTCCAGGATCAATTTTATCCTCCTTAGTAAGTCTACCAGCTCCTAGCAAACAAGAAAGCTTCGCAACCTCTAACGCATCAATACTTTGAACAACTCCAGAAACCTCTGATGAAATCTCTAAAACATTCTGACTAACAGAAAACTCATCCATTCTTCCACCTTGATAAGAAACAATATCTAAAAACTTCTGATAAGCATGCCCTGATATAATACTATCTTCTACCATAATCTTAGCATCACTTACCGAAATATCTTTTCCCATACTAACCATTTGACTAGCAAGCTCTACACAAAGATCATAAAAAGAACCTTTTTCTTTTCCTTGTAATACATCCATTGCTTCCTCTACTTCTAACCCATTTCCAACCATCCTTCCAAGTGGAGTATTCATATCAGAAATAATAGTCCTAGTCTCCCTCCCATACTTTTCTCCAATTTGAATCATAATATCAGAAAGATCCTCTGCATCTTTTAAAGTTTTCATAAAAGCTCCAGATCCAACTTTAATATCAATTAAAATCTTATCTGCCCCACCAGCTATTTTTTTACTCATAATAGATGATGCAATTAAAGGAATAGAATCTGTTGTTCCACTCACATCACGAAGGGCATAAACTTTTTTATCAAGTGGACATAGTTCTCCAGTCTGTCCCATCATGACAGCATAAATATCCCCCACTTGCTTCATAATCTCATCTTCTAAAAGCTCTGTTTTATATCCTGGAATAGACTCTAGTTTATCTATAGTCCCCCCCGTATATCCAAGTCCTCTTCCACTCATCTTAATAACTGGAACCATACAAGATGCAACAATTGGTACAACAACTAAAGTAGTTTTATCCCCAACACCACCTGTGGAATGTTTATCCACTTTAATACCAGGTATATTAGAAAAATCCAACTGATCCCCACTATTTAAAAATAAATCAGTTAGAATAAAAGTCTCTTCCAAACTCATCCCTTGAATACAAATAGCCATAAGTAAAGAAGACATTTGATAATCCAAAACACTTCCCTTTAAATATCCTAAAAAAGCTTCTTCTAACTCTGATCGTGAAAGCTCTTCTCCCACTCTTTTTTTATTAATAATATCTTTTATCATATAAGCCTCCTACCATTTAATTATAATAAAAGAAAAGATAAATGACAACAAAATCATTTACCCTATTTCACATATTTATTAATTAACTGTAATAGTCTACTAGGATTTTCAATAAGTTGCTGATGCAGCCTATCATTTTTCCTAATTTCCATAATAAATTGAATCTCTTCAGCACTCATTGGTATTTGATAAGAAGTATCACTATCTGCAACAACATAATGATCCATTCCTAAAAAATAGGTAATTTCAACACCAAAGAATTCTGCTAAATCTATTAATGTTTGAAGAGTTGGACTCCTAGTTCCTTTCTCATAACAACAAATACTAACTTTTGTTACGTTAATATTATCACCTAACTGTTGTTGAGTTAAACCACGCTCTTTTCGCAACTCTTTGATTCTTTTTCCTAAAACCAAATTCATCACCTCTAATAGCATTCCCCAACTTCATTATAAAGATACTAAGATTCAATTTCTTTAAAGTTAACTAATAAGAAACTTTATTTTTTCTCTTTTGGATTAGATGATAGAAAAGTAACCTTTTCTCCAACAATTTCTAACTTTGTTTCACGGTGTTCATCATTTTCAAAAGTACGTGACTGAATTCTTCCTCGAAGTCCCAAAATATCACCTTTTTTGCAAAATTCTTTGGTATTTACAGCATTAAGATCCCATAAAGTACAATCCACAAAATCAGTCTCATATATTCCTTCTAAGTTTTTAAAACTTCTAGGTACAGCAAGTGTAATAGTCGCTACTTTTTTATTTTTATCAGTCATATGAATTTCAAAATCTCGCACCAAACGTCCCACTAAAACAACTTGATTTAACATAAACTCCCTCCTTTCTAGCAGGTATCATAGCGAGACTTTAAAAAAAAGACAAATCGCCAAAATAACAAATTGATAAAAAAAAAGTGACGAATTTAAAAAAAGTCACAAGGAATTACACAAATTAAAAAACTTAATCTATCGTAATAGACAAGTTTTATAAATTTCTTTTAATTAATTGATTTAGTTCTACAGCATATTCCATTGGTAGTTCAGATCGAAATTTTTCTAAAAATCCAAGAACAATAAGCTCCATCGCTTCTTCTTTAGAAATACCACGACTCATTAAATAGAACAAATTATCATCACTAATTTTAGAAACAGTCGCTTCATGTTCAATATTACTACTTTTATTATGACAAGAATTAGTAACAATGGTATCACTCTTAGATTTTTCATCTAGTATTAAGGTATCACATTTCACAATGCTTTCACTAGCAAGTGCATCTTTAGAAATCAATACTTTTCCCCGATAAGTTGCATTTCCCCCATTTTGAGCAATACTCTTAGAAATAATGTTGCTTTTCGTGTCCCTTCCCAAATGAATCATACGTGCTCCACTATCTTGTTCTTGAGAATATGAGGCAACACTAATAGTAATACAAGTCCCTTGGGAACGATCTCCCTTTAATAAACAACAAGGATATTTCATCGTTTTATAACTTCCAATATTTCCATCAATCCATTCCATTTCGCCATCTTCCAATACTTCTGCACGTTTGGTAACTAAATTGTAAACATTAGAAGCCCAGTTTTGGATAGTAGAATAGCGACACTTACTACCACGTCCTACATGAATCTCAACAACAGCAGCATGTAGAGAAGACTCACTATAAGTAGGTGCTGTACATCCTTCCACATAATGAAGACTACTATCATCATCAACCACAATTAAAGTACGTTCAAACTGTCCCATATTACGACTATTAATGCGAAAATAACTTTGAAGAGGTCTATCAAGATGTGTATGAGGTGGAATATAAATAAAACTTCCTCCACTAAAAACTGCACCATTTAAAGCAGCAAACTTATTTTCTCCATTAGAAACAATTTTTCCAAAATACTTCTCAAAAATATTGGGATAACGCCTCATACCATCTTCAATAGAGGTAAAAATAACATTCTTGCTCCTAAGTTCTTCTAACATATTATGATAAATAACTTCACTCTCATATTGTACCCCCATACCATCTAAATGAGCTTCACTCTCCAAAACTCCCAAAGTATCAAGTTCATCTACAATTGGCTTTAATACCTGATTCCAATCACTGCGAAGATGATCATCCCCAGACTTATAATAAATAATTTTAGAAAAATCAATATCTATTCTAGGACCAAAATCAGGCAAATCCATTTTTTGAAACTTTCGAAAACTTTGAAGACGCCCCTTCAATATTTCATCACTCTCTTTCTTTATAGAAGAGATTTTTTTAATATTTTCTTCTGTTAGTCCAACAATTTCCATTTTCTCTTACAATCCTCCTATAATAAATAAACTAATTTTCTTCTATTTCATCCAATACTTTTTTTAACGATTCAAAAGGAAGCAATGCACACTTTTTACGATTTGGTTGCAAATAGATCTCTTCGTAAGCATTTAGTTCCCCAAGTAGTTCTTTATCATAGGGTCTCTCCTCAATCATAGCCTCATAATTTTTTAAATAACTTCTAGCCTCTTTCACAGTTTTTCCAATTAAGGTGTGAATCATAATAGAAGTAGCACTAGTAGAAATAGCACATGCTTCCCCATCAAAGTAAATATCCAAAATCACACCATCTTTTATTTTATACATAATATCTACATTATCAATACAAGAAACACTATTCGTATTATTTTTTATATATTCCCCTCTATCATCATCTACTAAACCCTTATGATAAGGATTTTGATAATGATCAACAATAATTGCTTGTCGCAAACTTCTCTCCATTCTACCACATCCTAAAGTATAATTTTAAATATATCTTCACTATTTTTTAAAGCTAAAACAAGTTTATCCACATCTTCTTTTGTATTATATAAATGCATACTAACACGACACGTATTTTTAATATTTAAGTCATCCTTAAGCATTTTACTACAATGATTTCCTGCCCGAATATAAATATGATAATGATTTAAATAAACCGCCGTATCCTGACTAAAAACGCCCCTGATATTAAATGCTAAAATACCACTTTCACTACTCTTATTATATAAAACAATATTAGGAATCTTTAAAAGTTCAGAAACTAAATATTTCTTAAGTTCCACTTCATGCTTATGAATATTTTCAACACCAATCGACTCAATATACTGAATAACACGAGATAGTCCTATTACTTCGGCAATAGGTGGTGTACCTGCTTCAAAACAAGTAGGTACTTCTCTGATTTTATACTCTCCTGTAGACTCAAAAAACTCATTCATTCCACCACCATAACAAAGTGGCCTCATTTTAGAAAGTAAGTCCATCTTTCCATATAAAACGCCAACTCCTGTAGGTCCTAGCATTTTATGTCCTGAAAAAACAAGGAAAGAAGCCTTCATTTTCAAAACATCAACAGGAACATGAGATACACTCTGTGCTGCATCTACTACGAAATAAATATGATTCTTTTCTGCAATTTCACCAATTTTCTCTACATCTCGAACATCTCCAATCACATTTGTAATATGAGATAGAGAAATTACTTTCGTTTTTGGACTAATCATAGATTCTAAATTTTGAATGGTAAGTTGATGTTCTGAATCTAGTGGCACACTACGAACAACAATTCCTAACTCTTCTTGTAAAACATACCAAGGGATCGCACAAGAAGCATGCTCTGCTTTCGAGATTAAAACTTCATCTCCTGGTTTTAATTGGTATTTCATAAATCCAAACACAATACGGTTCATGCCATCTGTCATTCCACTTGTAAAAACAATTTCACGACTACTTTCAGCATGAAGAAAATTCTTTACAACTTCTCTAGCTTCATCATATAAAGCATCTGTCTTAATAGCAGCATCATAGTCCCCTCTATGAATATTAGCGGTATGATTACTATAATAATCTACCATCGCATCAATCATAACCTGTGGTTTCAAAGAAGTCGCTCCATTATCAAAATAAACAATATCCTGTTTTAACATTGGAAAATCTTCTCTATGCATACTATACACCTCCTTTTTTATAAATCTTTTATTTTTTCTAAAAACGCATAAAATACCTTCTCTAACTTTTCTACATCTTCTACTAAAAAACTCTTCATCAAAATCTCATAACTAGCTTCCAAAGATAACCCTCTACTCATCAAATAGAAAAGACTATCTTTACGAAAAGAACCAATATAAGCAGAATGACTGGAACAAACATTATAACAATCAATCAGTAAATTAGGACGAATAATAGATAAACCATCCTCTAAATTCATAATACTATTTTCCTGATTACAAATACAAAGTTCCATATCTTTTGAAACATGAGGATGAATAGAAAATAAAAGCGAACGATCTTTCACATTAACACCATGACAAATAACTTCACTTTTTGTCCTAGAAGCATTATGAAATATAGAAAGAGAAAAATCATGATCTTCTTCATTAATAGTACTAAAGAAATAACGTACAGAAGCATTCTCACCACTTAAATGAATAGAAACAGAAAAACTACTATTAATACTATAATGATGTATAATTAACTGTCCCCCTTCTTCCACTTGATAACGAACAGAAGCATTTTTATTCTGACTACACAAATAAACCTCTTTTATCTCATGAGGTAAAACTACAAAGTCTAAATCCCCATCTACTACAATAACCTCTTCTTTATCTAATACTATTTTATTCATAAATGTCTTCCTTATCTATAACATTTATACTATGATAACCATCTTTTTCTACACTTCTTGCAAGCAAAATATCACCCGTCTTCACAAGATGCCCATTTTGCATAATATGAACATAATCTGGATGAATATAGTCCAGTAATCTTTCATAATGTGTAATCATTAGTAAAGAGGTATTAGGATTTTCTTTTAAATAAGAATTAATATTTTCTGAAACTATTTTTAAACTATCCACATCAAGCCCTGAATCTATCTCATCTAAAATAATTAGTTTCGGTTTTAAAACTTTAAGTTGTAATATTTCATTCTTCTTCTTTTCCCCACCTGAAAAACCCTTATTTAAGAATCGATGTAACATAGCATCATCTAATTTTAAATCTTTCATATCTCGCTCTACTTCTTTAATAAAAGTATAAAGATTTACTTTCTCTCCAGTCACTTCTTTTAAAGCTGTTCTTAAAAACTCACTATTTGTAACACCCTCTATCTCAGTAGGATCCTGCATTCCTAAAAAAATTCCCATTCGTGCCCTCTCATCTACTGAAATATATGTAATATCCTGTGAACAAAAAACAATACTCCCCGATGTCACTTCATATTTATAATGCCCCATAATCACCTTAGCAAGTGTACTTTTCCCTGTTCCATTAGGACCCATAATAGCATGAACCTCCCCCTCACCAATCGATAAAGAAAAGTCCTTCAAAATCTCTTTTTTACTATCTTTAATTCCTACATCAATATTTTTTATTTCTAACACAGTAATCACCTCGAATAATCCCTACACTTTATTATATATCAAAACATCCAAAAAAAATGTAGTTTTAAAAGAAACACTTGTATTTTACCACAATTAAAAAAAACTTTCTATAACTATTACAAAAACTAGACAGATTTAATAAAATTAAGATAAAATGAAAAGGGAGGAGAAAATATGATGAACATAATAAATACAAAAATAAAATTAAATGATCTTTCCTATTTACAATTTACAAGAGAATACACAAAAGAAAAAGAAGAAAGAATAAACCGTATTTTAGGAAGTGGAAAAATATATACAGTAGAAGAAATAACAAAGATTCTAAAAACAGTATATGAAAATAACCCCCTATCACTTACAATATCTTATACTAATGATAATGATTTATATATAATCAGTTATGAAGACAATGAATTCAAGTATAAACATAAAAAAAGATTATATCAAGGAGAGAAAATAGAAGTAACTTATGAAGACGAAAAACTAAACTTCACGTCTACCACAATAGACCAAGTTTCTTTCTTTATAAAAGAAGAAACAAAAAGAATAAGAAGGCTTAAAAATATGAAAGGATATTCTTTAAATAGTTTAACAAAAGAAGAAAGAAATTTATGGAAATATTACAAATTTTATTATCAGGAAAATCCTGATTTTAGTAAAGAAGAGATAAAAAGAAAAGCTAAAGATATGATTTCAATCTTAGAGCACTATAACACAGTTGCTACTAAGGCAGATTATGAAAGAGAAAAAGCATTTGAAAATCTAGCACCATTTGGAGAAATAAAAGAGGACTTAGAGGAAGGAATAGATGCATCAAGTAAAAAAATAAGAATGTTGGGAGAAATAGGAAAAAGAGTAAATGAATACTTAAGAGAAGACTCTCCTATTACACCAAAAGAACAAAAAGAAAAAAGCATCATTTATGTAAAAGCAAAATAAAAATGTATAAAGAAAAGGGAAAGAGTTCATAATATGATTGAATATCTGCAAATATTCACATCGAGCAACCAAACGGTTGCTTTTCTCCATTTTTAAAGATAAAATAAAACTGGTGATACGATATGAATAAAAATGGTTTAACTTATGGAATGGCTCTTTTATTTTTAATATCTTTTGTTCTACTAGGACTTATTGTTGTAGAAGAAAAAAAGGATGTCATTATGCTTCCCAAAGTAGAACAAGCACTTGAAAAAGAACGGAAAGAAAAATATAGTGACATCGAAAAAGAAATCATAATAGAAAAACCAAGTTATGAAAAAGATAAAAAAAGATTCACGCAAAAAATAACAAATAAGAATAACAAGAATCTCTACTTCTATTTATATTATAAGAAAAAAGAAATTACTTCTACTTATGAAGAAGATTATAAAAAAGGAAGAACACTCCTTTCCCATTTAGAGAAAAAAATAGAAAAGGAAATCGCAGAAGATGGCCTAAAGGTAAAAATAATGACTCCCCTAAACCAATTCACAAGTGAAGTAAAATCTCTTCTATTAAAAGAAGAAAATTTAAAGACATTAAAAATATATACATTAGAAAAAGAAATCAAGGTATCAGATTTTACACCTACCACAATAATGACATCAATTAATAATTTAGTACTCTCTAATGTAAAAGAAAAAATTTCGCCCAAAAACTACACATTAACGATAACAAATAGCAATGATATTACACAAAGCATTAAAATAGAAAACTTAATTTTACCCAATCTTACTTTAGGAGAAATCATAACTGGTATTTTAACAAATGACAAAACGACAGAAACAAAGTATAATATAAAATATAGTTACTTAAATTAAGGAGGAAGAAAAATGGAAGATTGCCTATTTTGTAAAATAATGAAAGGAGAAATACCAGCTAAAACAATTTACGAAGATGATATAGTAAAAGTTTTTATGGATATTAGTCCTCTTGCCAACGGTCATTTACTAGTTGTTCCCAAAATACACCAAGAAAACATTTTAGATATTGACGAAAATTTCATTCTACATGCTTTAAATATAATAAAAAAAGAGCTGTATCCCCTATTAAAGGAGACGCTAAATTGTGATGGTCTAACGATAAAAGAAAACAATTTTTATGGACAAGATATAAACCATTTTCACATTCATTTAATACCTCGTTATGAAAATGATGAATATAAAGAAGTATCAAACACAGAATTATTAGAAGATATTGACACCATATACAATCGTCTTACAGAAAAGTAATAAAGACATCAACTAAAAAGGCAAGAAATACGAAAATGGTTAGCCACTTTGGTATTTTTTTTATAATTTTATCCATCCAAGGTTTGACAAGATATAAAAAGAAAATAGAAAGAACTCCCCATAATGCACTCATTTCAAGTGAAATATAATGACCAAAGTGAAATTTGAAATTGGTATAATCCCAAAATACTTTATGAAAAAGCTTTTCAATAATAATACCGCCAATCAGTTCTAAAACAGTAAGAATTACAAAAACTGTCATAAAAATAATAAATAATTTTAACCATCTAGGGACTTTCCGATTGCTATGATGAAAAACATAACGAGTAATAAAAACAATAATAGCAACACCAAATCCATAAACAGGAATCCATGGTCCCATCAATATCCCATTATTCATAGAAGAAAAGAAAAATGTTTTAAGAGTAGTCTCCATTAAAAATCCAAGCATTGAATAAATCAAAAATGTATTAAGATAATAAAACATAGTATCACCAGTTTTAGTTTTTCCAAAAAATAAAAATATATTTTAAAATTCCTCTGATTTTTAAAACTTTTAGCTAATAATAAGGTAGGAATGCTTATGGTTAGGCCTTCCACCTCAACTTTGGGGTTCAGTCCCCAAAAAGAGGCGGTACTATGGAATTATTTGTTTTAGTACTTCCAAAAGAAATTAATTCATTGTTACAAACGATACTAGAAATAGTTCGTGAAAAAAAGAAAAGACCTAATCACAAAAATCTCTAACAGTGATTAGGCAAAACACAGAATGTGGAAAGCCTAACCTCAGGGGGATAAGCATTCCATTTTTATTTTATGAAGTTATCCTTCACTACATACACTATATCACAACAAATATTAAAATACAATTCTTAAATGCTTGAATTTTACGATCATCCATCTATTAACACGATGAACTTTAAAGCAAGATATGGATTCACCCTAAATCTCACAGAAGATACGTGCCTAATATACAAAAAAAGATAAGAATCAAAGTCCTATCTTCCACAAGCAGTGTAATTAGCAAATTGCACTACCTAAAATAATAGCAAGTAAGATATATAAAACAATGATGATGATATACCCACTTCTACCACCTTGGTGGCAACAAGTAGTTGTAGTATTATGTACTTCACCACATGACATAGTTAACACCTCCTTAAATTAAATTATATATAAGCACCTAGAATAATAATTAAAAGAATAAATAATACTAAAACGATTGCTGACGATGATACATAGTTACCCATATTGACTCCTCCTTTTTTCTGGTATTCACTCCTATTTTATGGCACATACACAAATTGTGTGATTATATCTATCACGATTTTGACAAAATATTTGCATAAAGATTTATAATTTGATATGATAAATAAAGAAATCAAGGAGGAAAATAAATGAAAAAAATATTTGTAAACATCAGTCTACTAACAGCAATTCTACTTTTAGTAACAGGATGTGGAAGTGCAAAACTAAAAAATGGAGAAGAAAAGGTGGTAGAATTTAAAGGAGGAAAAGTAACAGCAGATACTTTATATAATTCTTTAAAAGATAAATATGGTATTGCAACACTAATTGATCTAATGGATCATGAATTATTAGACAAAGAATACAAAACAACAGAAGAAGAAACAAATCAAATCAATAATCAAATAACACAAATGAAACAAAACTATCAAGATAATGAAGAAGGATTTCTTACTGCTATTAGACAATATTTCGGTGTAACAGATGAAAATGAACTAAGAGACTTATTATCACTAGATTATAAAAGAAATGCTGCTGTAGAAGACTATGTAAAAGGACAAATTGAAGATGCAGAAATCGAAGAGTACTATAATAGCAAAACAATTGGTAAAATCACCGCACGACATATTTTAATTAAGCCAGAAGTAAAAGATGATATGAGTGAAGATGAGAAAAAAGAAGCAGAAAAAAAAGCAGAAGAGGAAGCAAAAGATATCATCAAACAATTAGATGAAGGAAAGAAATTTGCGACTCTTGCTAAAAAATACTCAGATGATACTGGAACAAAAAAAGATGGTGGAAAACTAGAAGAATTTGACAATAATAGTAACATGGATGAAAACTTCCTAGATGCATCAGCAAAACTAGAAGTAGGAAAATATACAAAAGAACCAGTGAAAAGCCAATACGGTTATCATATTATTTTAAAAGAATCAGAAAAAGATAAACCAAAATTAAAAACGGTAAAAGAAGATATTAAAAAGACACTAGCCACTGAAAAATTAAAAAATAGTACCACCCTTCACTATGAAGCATTAAGAGACTATAGAAAAGAAAAAGGATTAAAATTCAGTGATAGTAAACTAAAAAAAGAATATAATAAATATATGGAAAACTTAATTAATAATGCATCTCAAAATGCAACCAACTAACAGAAAGTGTGTAAATAAGCTACACGCTTTTTTAATGAGTCTGTAAATTCTTTGACAATTAAATAATATATGTTATTATTTAGATAACAAAAAAGGAACTATTAAAGTTCCAAAATATCGTGGTTAGATGTCATTTACACAGAATTTTTTACACACTCTTTTTAATTCAAATATTTTTAACGAAAACCTTTTTGATACAATTGTTGTTTGATCTTATAATTTAAAACATCACCACTATACTTCTTCTCTAACCTTCGCTTTACTTTTTCATACTCCCTCTGATACAAATCTTCTTCATCGGAAAAAGAACTATCAGCAATAACAGAATAAATATTCTCTTTATGAAACCCCTGACGTAAAAGGTCCTGCTCTATTTTTTTCTTCAGTAACAAATTACTCTTACTACGATTACTTTTAATCATACGATGAACGATTTTAGTAACCTTTTCTATTTCTATCTCATCCGTATAACCACTCATAACCTCTGAAATAAGATCACGACGAATCCCCTTCTTCTCTAATTCATAGCTAATTTTATTAGGTCCACGAGAAGTAGTAATTAATTGATCATGCAAAAAGCTATATGCATAATTGTAGTCATTAATATAACCCTGCTGTTCTAGTTTATCTAATGCTTTTTGAATCAAATCAACAGGATATTCTTTTCTTTTTAACATATCAAAAACTTCTCTAGAACTTCGAAACCTTGTCTTTAAATATTTAAGAGCAACATAATAAGTATCACACTCCTGATTATAATCCATAATTTCTAAAACTTTATCAGCAGGAATATCTCTATTAAAAAGAAGTTCATATTTTAAAATAACATCCTCATATAAATCCAACTCTTTCCCACTTGAAAACAAAACTCTATACTTACCATCTCGCATTTTTTTATACTTTTGTACATGCACAATATCAAACCTCCTAAAGTAGAAATAAACTCCCTAATTTCTTGTATCTCTAATATACTATTCATACATTTGTTTGTCAATGATATTTTAAAAACAAAAAAAGAAAAAGTACTAAGACTTTCTCTCGATCGTAATTAGGCCTTCTGCAACTTCTTCTAGAGCTCTCCCAATATTCTTTGTACATTTATAGTCAGCACTAGTCATTTGATTATGCCCAGTTTTTGACATTTCCTTACTTCTTCTAGCAGCAATATGTACTAGTTCATATTTTGACTCTACAACAAGTAGTAATTTATCAATAGATGGATAGATCACTATATCACACTCCCTATCTTAAGAATATAGGAAGTAGACAAAATAATCAAGCAATGTGACACAATTAGACACTATTTTTTACACGAGCAAAAATCAAAATTTACTTTTCCTTGACTGTAAATTAACGAAATTGAGAACAAGAACCACATTGAACATTACTAACTACATTCTCTTCACTACAAGTATATGCAGGGCGATAAGTATGACGATAAACATGATGATTAATAACACGAGTATGAATTGGACAAACATGTGTGTGTCCTTTTTTGGTAGACTTTTTATTTGCTAAAACTAACTTTTATATTTATAGTTTTATCTTCAAATATTTCAATTCTTTCAATTAAATTAATTATTAATTCTCTACTTGGTTCTTTCATAGATAAAAACTTATTAATATATTTCACAATCATTTTATTTTTAGATTCTTCATTAATATTATCATTAATACTATTATTTAATTCATTATATCTTTTTTGTTTTATATTTAGTTCATTTTCTAACTTAACTTTTACCCTTTCAAATTGTTCTTCAGTTATTTTATTATTTAACTTGTCAATATAAATAATATCTAAATTATCATTTATTTGCTTAATGTCGTTAGTTAGTCTTTCTAACTCTTTTTTATTATTTAATTTATTATCTTCAGTTAAATTATTTAATACATTATTTTTAATTTTATCTTTATTAATATAATTTAAGCAGATATTAGTTAATGAATTGATTATAACTTTCTCTAATTCATCATAGTTATTAGAATGAGTTGTACAAAGTTTTTGTTTCATATAAGTCCTATAATAATTGCAAATTGTATAACATCTATTATCTTTTTTTCTTCTGGATTGTATGGATATTCGATGTCCACAATTACCACAATATAATAACCCATCTAATAAATGAATCTCTTTTTTTTCATTTCGCCCCTTATTTTTAGGCATTCTTTTTTGAACTTCATAAAATATTCCTTTATCTATAATTGCTTCATGAGTATTTTCTACAACTATATAATCATTGGGATTATTTTTAATCACTTTTTTCACTTTATAATTAACTTTACTTCTTCTATTTTGTACCATATCACCAATATACATTCTATTAGTTAAAATATCTCTTATGGTTTTTGAATGCCACTCTCCATATTTTAAATTGTAGTTATTTTTCCATTCAAAGTTATAGTATTGTGCTGGGGTTTTTATTCCTTCATTTGTAAGTTGTTTGGCTATTTTAAAGAATGATAAACCTTCTAAACACATATCAAATATTCTTTTAACAACAATTGCTTGTTCTGGATTTATTACTAAATGATTTTTATTATCTTTATCTTGATCATATCCAAACGGAGTTCTTCCTCCAACCCATTTTCCTTCTTTCATTTTTGCTTTTAAACTAGATTTTATTTTTTTAGATATATCTTTAGCATACATGTCATTCATAATAGCTTTAAATGGTGCAATGTCATTATTAGAATTATCTAAAAATGTATCTATATTATCAGTAACAGCTATATATCTAACATTATGTTCTGGAAAATACTTTTCGATTAAATTACCAGTACCAATATAATCTCTTCCAAGTCTTGACATATCCTTAGTAATAACCATATTTATTTTACCTAATTCAATATCAGTTAATAATCTATTAAAATCAGGTCTTTCAAAATTTGTTCCACTATATCCATCATCAATATAAATATCATATACTCTTAAATTATTTTCTTTAACATATTGAAGTAATAAGCTCTTTTGATTTGTAATACTCTCACTTTCTAAAGTTTTATCATCATCTTCCCTAGATAATCTTATATAAAGTCCAACATTATATATCTTATTTAAACTCTCTAACAACTTTTTCTCCTTTCTTGAGATAAATAAGTACATGATGATGGTACCTCACAATTTTCATTTTTACAAATCATTTGGATATATTTTTTAAGTTCCTTATTTAAAACTTTTATAAAAACATCATTTATATCATTATTTTTATTATAGATATAATTAATTTTGTACTTATCCATATATTTTAAGCACCTCACTTAAACTTATGGATAAATCACTAGTTTTAGTAATACTAAATTGTATAATATTTAAATTACACATATATTTAGTATTACTTATAAGCACTCATTCTCTTTCTAATTATCATAAACATCTCCTTTTTGCATGATGCATGATACCTCCACTAAGAAATTGAGTCAAGTCATAAAGTATAGAAAGTTTTATCTATCATCCTAAAAATATTCATAATTTAATAAATTATAAAACAGCAGGATAAGAAAATTGTGTATCAATACATAGTTTTCCTTTTAAAATAAAGAAAATTATATACACAATTCTTATTTCGTACTTACAAAATTCATCCTACTATGTAGGATGGTATTAAGGAAATACCCTTATTTTATAATAATTTATGCCATAAAAAAACATCCTAAAATTCTTAAATTAATAAAATTTATAGGATGATTAAATTTTTTACTTAATATTTTTAACACTATCAAATGATGATATATAATCACTTACCCAATTATCAACAACAGACTCATCAATATGCAAATTACCTTGTCCAGTACCTAAGTTATGATTTATTTTTCTAGTTCCATGAAAATCACTACCTCCACTCATATACAGTTTTCTATCGTTACAAACACTTACTAAATAATCAGATTGTTCTTTTGTAAAAGTTGTATAAAAACACTCCAATCCATCTAGTTCATAATTATTTATTATATTTAACAACTCATTTGCTATATTAGGAGAATAAGCAAAAGTATGTGCTAAAAAGGCAAGTCCTCCTGAATTATGTATCATTTGTATTGCTGTTTCTAAGCTAGGAAACAATGATGATTCATCAACATATAATGGACTTTTAGGATTATATACTTCATTCCTAGTAAATCCACTAGCTGTATTTATCGATTCTTGATTTAAGAAAAATTTATAATTTTCAGGATGTTTTTTTATTTCAATAGCAAATGCTGGTCTACAAGATTCAACTTTTGGATCAAATTTAATATTATTTTCATCAAATATTACTCCTATGGCATTATACCTATTTTTTATTAGATCATATTCTTTTATTTGTTTTTGTCCAAATGAAAGTACATTAGCATCTAAAAATTTCTGCATAGTTTCTAAATCAAAACCATAACCTAATACCCCTATTGTTTCTCCCTTGTAAGTTGTAGTTATTTCAATTCCTGATATTATTTCTCCTTTAAACCTATCTCTTATATTAGAATTTTGTAATTCAAAATGAGCTTGTATTGTATTATGATCAGTTATTGAAAGCAAACTCAAATTTAATTTTTGTGCTTCACTTAAAAGTTCATCTACACTAGAACTTCCATCAAAATATGTAGTATGTGAATGAATATCTACCATGTATAAAACACCCTTAAAATTAATATCTTATTGTATTTCAAAATTTAATAATTCCTCACAAATCTTTTCATATAAGTCTTGTTCATGTTTAATAGTATCAATTAAAAACATTTTATCATTTTCATATTCTTTTAAACCTCTCATATAATAAGGTTTGTCATCATCTAATACAATAAATGGCATAATATTATTTCTTAGGCATTCCTTAAACATTATAATTCTACCAACTCTTCCATTTCCATCTCCAAAGGGATGAATTTTCTCAAATTTATAATGAAAATCAATAATATCTTCTAAAGTAATATTAGTTTTTGCATTATATTCAAAAACTAATTTATCAATTTCTTTTTCTACATCTTCTGGTGCAGTTGTATTAATAACATTAACAAGACCTATCATATTAGGAACTATTTTAAATCCTCCAACATTATATCTAGGATTTTCTTCATCACTAGTATTTCTTTTTAATATCTTATTCATTTTGATAATCATTTCTTTAGATAACTTATTATCAACATTATCTAACATATAATCAAATAATTTAAAATGATTCTTAGATTCAGTTAAATCATCTAATTTTATCAAATCATCACTCTTAGGAATAAAAGATGAAGTATCAAATATGGCTTCAGTCTGATCACTGGTTAACCTGCTACCTTCTATCTTATTTGAATTATAGGAAAAATTAACTTGTGAATAATGATATATATTTCCTTTAAACTTTGATTCTTTTTGACTAATTAATTCTCCTTTTATTTTAGTTATATTCATTAATCTTACATCCTTTCATTATTTACTAATCATTATTTATATTTTTCATATACTCATATACCATATTTTTATAATCCAAAATAAATTTATTTTTTATTTTTTCTTCAACACAATCTAAATCTAAATAGGGAGCTATATCTTCAATCTCTGTCAAAAGAAGTGTTCCATCCTTAAGTTTAATAAAGTCAATTCTTTGAATACCATAATAATTTTCATTTAATTTAGAAAATTCATCTGCTAATTTCATTTCATTTTCATTTGGTTCATATTTTATTGCATCGGGATAAATTGGAACTTTACTTGGAATAAACTCTAGTGCATATTCGAATTTATCTTTTATATAATAAAATTGTACCTCAGATAGAAATTCCATATATGGTTGAATTACATATGAATCAGTAAAGTTTTTTTCTAATTGTTGTTTGTCTACTACCATTTGTCCTATTCCATCATAACTATCTTTAAGCTTTAATAAAATTTTATTACATTTATCTAGTATTTGTAAATCTTCAATATTATCGACAGTTGGAATGACGGGATAGCCATTTTTATATAAACGAACAAGATATTCTTTGCTCTTTCCATCATATTTACCATCAAAATTAATACGTGGGAGATTTTTATTAATGATTCTTAGTCGAAAATTAGATTTCTCTTTAATGGTTTCTATATTCGCATCAGTATCCCAAGTATTCCTTAGCAAAAAAACATCAAATAAAGATTCAAGTTTTTCATCATAATTCTTATCAACTATCGCTACCTTATGACCATCTTTTTGAAAAGCTCTAGCAAGCCATATATCTTCTAATTTTTCATCTGCATCTATATTACTAATCATTAAAATATTCATAAGTATCACCTTCTATTTCATTATATCACACAAAAAGACATTTAAATGCCTTTAAATTTGTACTTATTCTCTCTTTAAAACTTAGTCTGTCATAAATTATCATACTTGTGGAACTTCATGAACGAAAGTTCTATGAACACATCTTTCTCTCACACCTTCATTAATAGGTTGTTGACCTTGACAACAACCACTATTTTGCATAGCAGTACCACTATTCATGTTAATATCAATATTCATATCATTTTCTACTGTATTATTATTACCATTAATCTCAGTTTGCATATTTGCTTCATTATAAAGCGTTTGATCATGTCTAAACATATATTATTCCTCCTATCTAGTTTTATCTTATGAAGGAAAAAAAAAGTTGCATATATGTTTAGCCTATATATAACAACTATCTTTTCTAAAAAGGAAACTTCATATTTCCATTTGCCATTTGTTTCATCATCTTTTTCATTTGATCAAACTGTTGAAGAAGTCTGTTTACTTCCTGTACAGAAGTACCACTACCAGCAGCAATTCTAGTTTTACGGCTTGCTTTAATAATACTTGGATTTCGTCTTTCGGTAGGTGTCATAGATAAAACAATCGCCTCCACATGTGCCATTTGTTTTGGATCAATCTGTACTTTATTAAGCCCCATTTTAGAAGCCCCAGGAATCAACTTTAATAAATTTTCAAGAGGACCCATTTTCTTAATCTGTTTCATAGTAGACAAAAAGTCTTCCAAATCAAACTTACCACTTTGCATCTTTTTAGCAGTCTTTTCTGCTTCTTTCTCGTCTATTGCCTCTGTCGCTTTTTCTACCAAAGAAACAATATCTCCCATTCCAAGAATACGACCAGCCATCCTCTCAGGATCAAAAGAGTCAATTCCATCTAGCTTTTCACTAGTACCAATAAACTTAATAGGAACCTGTGTTAAATGGCGAACAGAAAGTGCTACACCACCTCTAGTATCACCATCAAGCTTAGTAAGAATAACACCAGTAAGTGCTAAATTAGAATGAAATCCTTCTATAACATGAATAGCATCCTGTCCCATCATAGAATCAATAACAAGTAACACTTCTTGTGGCTTTAAAAAAGCTTGTAACTCTTTTAACTCATCCATTAACTCCTCATCAATATGAAGACGACCAGCAGTATCTATTAAAACATAATCATGTCCATTCTCTTTCGCATAACTAAGAGCATGTTCAACAATTTCTACTGGATTTTTCTTACCCTCTTCAAAAACAGGAATATTAAGCTGTTTCCCAATCTGCTTCAACTGATCAATCGCTGCAGGTCGATAAATATCACAAGCAACAAGTAACGGTTTTTTAGCATGCTTTTTACGAAGTAAATTAGCAAGTTTCCCAATCGTCGTTGTCTTACCACTACCCTGAAGTCCAACAAGCATTAATGTAGCAGGATTTCCTGATAAATTAAGAGGAACACTATCTCCACCCAATAACTCTACAAGCTCATCTTTTACAATTTTAACAAACATATCTCCAGGATTAATACTACGTTTTACCTCTTCTCCCAAAGCTTTTTCTTTAACACGGGTAGTAAACTCTTTCACAACTTTATAATTTACATCAGCTTCCAGTAAAGCAAGACGAATCTCTCTCATCATATCTGAAATATTATCTTCTGTAATCTTACCATACCCTTTTATTTTATGAATTGCTTCCTGCAATCTATCTCCTAAACTTTCAAACATATTTCATCATCCTCTCCTAATCACTACTGATATTATATAATATATTGCCAAAGAACAAAAGAAAAACAAAAAAAAGATTAGAACAAATCTCTAATCTTACTGGGGACTAGGAACTTGAGTTGGTGCTACAGCATTAGGCACTACACCTTGTGGCATTTGTGGTACCACTGGCGTTTGAGGAACTGTTTGAACACCAGATGCCACTCCAACATTAGAGCCTACGGGAACCGTTGGTGTAGAAGGAACCGTTACTGGTGCCACAGGCGAAACAGGAGAAGTAGGAACCTGACTTGAAGCAGGAGGAGCACTAGGAACATTTGGAGCAGTTGGCACATTTGGAACATTCGGAACGTTTGGAACAGTAGAAGCTACTGGTGCAGAATTAGAAGGTACTGAAGGAGAGACACTAGTTCCTGGTGCACTAGGAGTAGCAGATTGAGAAGAATTATCACTTGCACCTTGTGGATTTCCATCCCAAATCTTAGCAACATCACAGTTACCACTCATAGGCTCAGGATCAGGCATTTGCATCTTAACAATCAAAGGAATCTTAAATGCTCGCCCAAACGCTAAACATGTACCAGACTGCAAACTCTTTTGCTTTTCCACGATCTCTTCACTAATATTAGGAACCATCTTTTTAATATACTCAATATCTGTCGGATGATTCATCTTAAAAATAAGGAAATTAGAACACTGGGAAATAACAGTATCAGAAAGTTCCACAGGCCGTTGTGTAATAAGCCCTAAAATAAGCCCATATTTACGCCCCTCTTTAGCAATACGATCAAAAATATTATATCCAATCAAGAAATTATCTGTATCTTTCTGTACATAACGATGTGCCTCCTCAACCACAATATGAAAAGGAATAGAAGCACGATTCTTTAAGCCCTTAACAAATTCGAAAATAAGTCTTGAGTAAATTTTCGTAATAACCTTAGCAAAATCATCATCCACATCATCTAAATTAATATTAACCATCTGATATTTTTTCCCATTTTGTATAACCAAAGAAGATAAATAAGTATCCAAACTAACGTAACTAGAAACATCAAAGTATTTAGCATAAGGACCAATAATAAGAGAATGAAGTCGAACACGAATCGTAACAGCATCACCATAAGTATTCTCATTACGAAGCCATCCCTCACTAATTAAAGTAAAGTTTAACGCCTTTTCTAAATCAGCAAGCGTATAGTAAACATTACCACTAGGCTCATAAGTATCAAACTCTTCATGAATAAAGCTAGAAACGTATTCAGTTAAAAGTACACTTTCTGTAAATTGTCCTTGGGAATCAATCAAGAAACAATCACGAAACTTTCTAGTATAACCAACACCCTGTAAAACAGATTCCAAATTAAATTCTTCTGTAGAACAACTAGCAATAATAGAGAATATATCATTTCTCTTGTTAGGACCAGTCTGATTCGTATATAAAATAGACATAATCGCTTTTGCAATTAAATGGTTCTTATATTTACGAGCCTCCCCATCATCTTCCGCAAAAATCATAGCAAGTTTTAACATTCTCTCAATGATAGGAAGTTGAGAATGTTCAGTCGCTTCTAACAACAAAGCAATATCCCCTGAATTTAAAAGCCAAATAGGAAGACGAAGTTTTTCTCCAAAGCCATCAGACTCATTAGTCGTATAAAATTTATAATTATAATTAGGATTAATTTTATTTAAATCTTTAAAGGCATTATAATACTCTCCAGAAGAATCAAATAATAAGATGTTAGAACGGTACGGAAAAAGTCTCATATCATGAAACATATTCTGAAAAATTCTAGATACACCACAACTCTTACCAGCTCCACTATTACCAATAATAGCAAAGTGATTACTAAAGAAACCATTGACATCTAAATAAACGGGATGATCATTATAAAAGGGGCTTACTCCAAGAAGCATATTACCTTTTTTATCTTCACCAACAATCATAGGAATCTCTTCAGGCTTTATGGCACGAATCACAGCATCCATAGTAGGTTTACGAATAACACCACCAATAAGTCTACCATTAATAATTTCACCCAAAAAACGAACCTTTACATTTTCTTCATCCAAATCATCAATTTCACCTAAAACCGATTTTTCTTTATCCTCAAAAATAATATGCAAATTCATAAGATTCATTACAATCTCAGCATCTTTTTTTAACCTAACTGTTGCAGTATGGTCACTAATATAAACAATTTTATCAAACATCACAGATTCCCCTTTACCTATTCTTTCCTATTTTAAAGTATACTATTAATATAAAAATTAATCAAGCAAGAGATAAATATTTTTCAAAAGAAATCAAGAATAAAGAAAATCTCAGACTACATTTTAGGATATAGTTTGAGATTTTCATGATAATGATTTCGTATTTGTTTTGATTTTATCTTGAAGTACACTTGCAATCTCTAAGAAAGCATCGATATTATGATTATGAGTTTGTATGACATTTGGATAATTTTGATAATACTACATTTCGAGTGCTACAGCAAGACTATTTCCCCATCTACCACTAGGTAGAGGCATACCAATTTGACTATTAAGTTGAACCATAGCCTTTAACTCTTCTGTAATTTTACTATCATTATGATAAGAGAAATCATTTAAAATACCACATAAATCTGCAAAACGACTATAAGCAACCCTTCTTTGTTCAAGCCCAACAATATCCATATCAAATTTCTCCTTCAAATCAAAAAATATTATATATCAAGATATAAAGATTGTCACTATTTTAAATGATTAACCTGCCTATATCTTTTGATAAAAGCATCTTTGTCATTCGTAAGATGAACAATATCATCTAAAAACTTTTGATACTCTAAATCTTTAAAATAAAATTTTCACGAGAATAACCATTCACTCCAAATTTTTCTATTAAATGGCCTCTAGAGTCCTCGATAATCTCATCTAAAGATAAATGAGGAAAGTGCTTTAACCGATAGGTATAAGTTCTTTTAAGAGCCGCGTCAACATCTGTATTTCTATCAGCAGAAACCTTTTCATGATGTTTTCTATCAATAGACACTCCTATATCGTGATAACTTGCAATAACATAAACCATCTCTTCATTAATATCAGAAACCTGCTTAGCAAATTTCAAACTTCGTCTCACAACACTCCAAATATGTTCTATTCCATGCCCCTCATCATTTTTCTCATACTCTGGAAAAACATTTTCTTCTATATACCTTTCTAAACTCTTCCTAATCATAAATATCACCATATTAAATATACAACTTATCCCCCCATTTTAACAATAAAACGTGTTATAATAAGACCAAAAGAAATCAGGTGATAAAATGCCAATCAAGTTCTACCTACTATCTACAAGTATTTTTAGTATTATCTATCTTCTAACAATACTAACACCCAAATATATAACCAAATATTTTTGTTTATTAAACGAAATATTTTTCAAAACGAAAAAAGAAGAAAAAATAAAGACACATTCTCTTAATAAAACATACAGTTTTTTACTACTATTTATCCCTCTATGGAAGAGTTTTGTAATATGTTACGAAAGAATAAAACCATATAACAGTTTCATCTTTTTAGGAAAACATGAATTCTTATATCAATGTGGTATTGCTACTTTCTTTTTTATATTAGGTTTACTGTTAGCAAATGGAAAAAAAATAATTACTTGTATCGTGAAATATCCTATTTATTTACTAAAAACGATCTCCCTTACCATGACAACTACTCTATTATTAATACTAAATAATCATAATAGCAAAGAAGTAGTAATTCTATTTTCTATCATCAATTTAATCTATTTAAAAAACTATTATCAAACATTTAAAAAGAAGAAGGAATCCCAGGAAAAGTGGGAATTTATCTACCATTTCAGTTGGTTTTTAACGATTAACTTTCTAAACAGTTTCATCTTAGTTTTTAACATATTGAATAAATGAAAAGAGGTATATTATGGCTCATAAAAAATATAAAAAGAAGAAAAAAAACAAAGTATTAAAATTTCTAAAAGAGTACGCTTCTGTCATTACAATTGGAATGACTTTATTAGCAGTAATAGGGAATGGAATCATTGCTTATTATAAAAAATCATCAGAAACAGAGTTTTATTTCGAATATCTAACAGTAAAAATTGATAATGACAACTGGGTAAAAAACTATCAAGAAAAGAACAAAAATCTCTACCTTGAAAAAGAACTAAAGGCTCCTACTATGAACAATGAACTAAACAAGCTATTATATAAATATCCAAAAAAAGTAAAAAATTATTTTATCACTTATTTAATAGTAACACAAAAAGGAAGTATTCCAGCCACTGATATAAAAATAAATTTTAAAGAGTATAAAAACAAAAAATCATTAAAAGAAAAGGAATTAAATGACTGTCTGATAACCAAAAAGTCTGAAACAAAAAAAGAGGAAAGAATAGCTTACCCCTTCCCAAAGAATGAATATATAAAGATACCTATTGCTCTATGCGAAAGCGAAGATGAATATAGTGCTTATCCAAAGAAATGTTACTACATCGCATTAAAACCAACATCCATTGAGTACAGAAATAAATATTTACTTTCAAAACGTAAAGTAACAATTAGAAAGTATTTATCTCATAACATCATTATAGATGGTGAATTAATGGGTGGAAGAGGAAGTGCAGAATAAATTTATAAACGATCTCTAATCTTCTTTTTTAATTTATCATCATCTATCCGATTAATTAAAATTTCCATTGTACTTCGACGATGAAATAACCCCAACTTATCTTCATATTGATCTAACTTTTTAAGAACAATTTGTAACTGTTTATAAATAGCATTCCGACTTACTTCATAGTTTTCTGCCATTTCACTAAGCGATAAATTATGAAAATAATAATCTTCAAAATACTTTCTTTGCTTTGGAGTAAGTAACTCCTTATAATGATCATATAAATTATTATAATAAATTAACTCTTGCATCATAACACATCACACCATTTAAGTATTGATACCAAAATCATAGCACCTCCCGCTGCAATATAAACATAGGTAAAAAAACTTCTTTTATAATATTTATAATTATTAAATGCTAGCACAAACATATCAAGCCCTAGTAAAAACTCTAAAAATGTAAAAAACTCTCGTTTAAAGAACGCAACAATAATAAATATTGTCGTAATAAAAGTCATAACCAGTTGCAAAATAAATCCAAATTGATACCCCACTTGTCTCTTTTTCACTTGATTACTCATAACTCAACTCCTACATCATATCTTTAAATAAACCATAAATATATTTTTCTATATCAAACACTTGTAAATCTTCTTTGCGTTCTCCAAGACCAATATATTTAACAGGAATACCAACCTCTTCTTTAATAGCAAGAACAATACCTCCCTTAGCTGTACCATCTAGTTTTGTAAGAACAATTCCCGTAATATCAGTAATTTCTTGAAAGCTCTTCGCTTGACTAATTCCATTTTGTCCAGTAGTAGCATCTATAACAAGTAAAGTCTCATGAGGACCACCTGGAACAATAGAAGTAATAACACGATTTATTTTTTCAAGTTCCTTCATTAAATTCACTTTATTTTGAAGTCGTCCAGCCGTATCTACTAGCACTACATCATAAGAATCACTAACACCCATAGTAACTCCATCATAAACAACACTAGCAGGATCAGCACCCTCTTCCTTTCCATAGAAAGATACACCGATTCTATCAGCCCATTCATTTAACTGTCGTACTGCCCCAGCCCGAAAAGTATCCGCTCCAACAAGTAATACCTTTTTACCCTCTTCTTTTAAAATATGAGCAAGTTTTGCAATCGTAGTGGTCTTTCCAACACCATTTACCCCAACAAACAAAAGAACAGTTGGTCCATCTGCGTTATAATTTATTTTACTAGATAAAACTTCATCCTCTACATAAATAATAAAAAGCTCATCAACAATCACTTCTTTTAGCTCATCAGGACTCTCAATATGCTCATGCTTCACTCTATCTCTTAACCGGTCCATAAACTCCATAACTGTATGAACTCCAATATCGGCCATAATCAAAATTTCTTCTAGCTCTTCAAAGTACTCTTCATCTATTTTATGATACTTACTTGTTAAATTAGCAAGACGCGAAACAAAACCCTCTCTAGACTTTGTAAGACCTTTTTCATAGACCCTCACATCTTCCTGCCTATCTTCCACAGGACTTACTGAGTCGTCTCTCCCACTTAAAACTCCCTGTTCCAAAGAAGCCTGTTCCAAAGAAGCCTGTTCCAAAGAAGAATGTTCTACTTTATCCTGTTCATTCTGAAACATATTTTTAATTTTTTTAAACAATCCCATTCACATATCACCTATCTAAAATTATAACATAAACCAAAAGAAAAAACTATTGATAACAATAGCATTTTATTACTTATTTTTTTGTAATACTGTTCTTGTCTGAGTCAGGAACAATTCTACCACACAACTGCCTTGACTGAACGGCAACTTTTTGATAAGTCATCGCCGCTGGATAAGAAACAATAGGTGGAACTTCCTCCATTTGAGTAATTCTTTTTCTCTCTGCCTCATATTGACTGAAAACTTCAATAGAAAGTAAATCAGCAGAAATAGAGGCCACAAAACTGTTCCAATCATCAAATATGATACTATGATACATTGCCTCTACATCAGCATAAGTAGCACAATACCCTGCTGGTATCACAACATCATGATAAACAATATTAGAATGCTTATCAGCATAACCATGCTCCTTATACTGTTGCATACACTCAAATACTTCTTCTAAGTTATCTTCTTCTGTATAAAAATCAACTTCCACAGATGTTCCTTTAATATCACGCTCTATCTTGTCACTCTTATCTTCTGATTTTAATACTTCATATAACTTTCTAACTTCTTCTACACTTTCACACCCTCCAGCTGGAATAGATACTCCTTTATAAATAATATTAGCATCATCCCCTGCTTGTCCAAGTAGTTGATAGTTTTTCATAATATCATAAGCCTCATCTAGAGTTCCACCTACAACACGAAAATCAATAGTAGCAACTTGCTTAAATTCGTTCATTTTTATCTTCTTCCTTTCTTTGTCTAACTATTATAAAAGAAAAAATAACAAATAGCAAGAAACAAACACAAAATATAGACAAATAAACTCTTTTTTGCTATAATTAACATCGGTTAGTTACTTATATTAAAAATTAACTTAAAGAAAGGAGAAAAAATGAAAGATAAAAAACCAAATGGAACTAAGATTATCGTTCTAGGTGGTTTAGGAGAGGTCGGAAAAAATATGTATTGTGTAATGCATAAAGACCAAATTGTTATTATCGATGCTGGTGTTAGTTTTCCTGAAAGTGAACTATTAGGAATTGACTATGTTTTACCAGACTTTACTTTTTTGAAAGAAAACGAAGACAAAATTAAAGCCTTATTAATTACGCATGGTCATGAAGACCATATTGGTGGAATTCCATTTTTATTACAAAGTATTAATATTCCAGCAATCTATGCACCAAATCATGCCAAGGAATTAATCTCTGTAAAACTAGAAGACCGTAACATTCGATATGATAATTTATTCGTATATAACGAAGAAACTAAACTATCCTTCGGCGAAATCGAAGTAGAATTTTTTAGAACAACGCACTCTATTCCAGATTCCCATGGAATTGCCCTTACAACACCAGATGGAACCATTGTAACAACAGGAGATTTTAAGTTTGACTTAACGCCAATCGGTCCAATGGCTAATCTTTATAAAATGGCAAGTTTAGGAGAAAAAGGAGTAGATATCTTAATTAGCGACTCAACAAATGTTTTAAATGAAGGATTTTCAAATAGTGAATCTCGTGTCGATGATGCTCTAGGAGAGATGTTTGATCGTTGCCCAACTAACCGTCTTATTATCGCAACATTTGCATCAAATATCTATCGTGTAAAGCATATCTTTGAAACTTGCTATAAACATAATCGTAAAATCTGTATCTTCGGTCGCAGTATGGAGAACAATATTAAAATCTCAATTGAAGGTGGATATATTGATCACAAAGAATTACTAGTAACACCAGAGGAAGCAAATAAAATGAAACCTGGAGAAGTAGCCATTCTTTGTACAGGCTCTCAAGGAGAACCACTGGCTGCACTATCACGAATTTCAAATGGAACACACAAGCAAATAAAACTAAGACCAGATGATGTAGTTATATTCTCATCTAGTGCCATTCCAGGAAATGCTCTTAGTATTTCTAGAATCATTAATAAATTATGCTTACAAGGAGTAAAAGTCTATACAAACAAAGCATTATCAGACTTACATACATCAGGACATGCCAACGAAGAAGAGTTAAAATTAATGATTCGCTTGTTGAGACCAAAATACTTAATGCCATTCCATGGAGACTATAGAATGCTAAAAAAACATGCTAATGTCGGAATCGAATGTGGACTTCCCAAAGAAAATACTTTTGTATTACAAAATGGAGATACTCTAGACCTAGTAAACCATAAAATTACAAAAGGAATCAGCATGCCAGGAGCAGACATTTATGTAGATGGAAATAGAATTGGAGAAATTGGTGGTACAGTACTAAGAGATCGTAAAATTATGGCATCAGATGGTATTTTAGTAGTAATTGTAAATGTTGATATGAAAAAACGTGAATTACTAATTAGACCCAATATTACAACAAGAGGATTTGTTCTAATCAATGAAAATGAAGGATTGATTCATAAAATTGAACATCATGCTGACCATATCATCAAAAAACTATTAAATGATCCAAAAAGTAACTTTGCCATTATGAAATCAGAAATCACTTGTCAAATGATTTCTTATATATATGAATTAACTGGCAGAAGACCAATTATATTACCAGTAATTCTAGATATTAAAAAAAGTAACCAAACAGAAAGTTAATGGTTACTTTTTATATTTTATCTTGCTTCCTCTTGAGCACGAGTCTCTCTGATAACAGTAATTTTAATAGTACCAGGATATTTCATCGTCTCTTCTATTTTTTCTTTTACATCCCTTGCAATTTTATGAGCTTTTAAATCATCTACTTCTTCTGGTTTTACAACAACACGTAACTCACGTCCTGCTTGTACGGCAAAAGTCTTTTCAACACCAGGGATATCATTTCCTACCTCTTCTAGTTGGCTAAGACGTTTAATATAGTTTTCTAATGAATCATTTCTAGCCCCTGGACGTGAGGCACTAAGTGCATCAGCAATCGCAACAATAGTAGCAATAACACTATGAGCATCACAATCACCATGATGGGAAGCAATCGCATTAATAACAACTTCATCTTCATGATACTTCTTAGCAATATCAACACCAATTTCTACATGACTTCCCTCAATTTCATGATCAATTGCTTTTCCAATATCATGTAAAAGGCCAGCCCGTTTTGCAAGAGTGACATTTTCTCCCATCTCGCCTGCTAAAAGTCCAGAAAGTTCTGAAACTTCTATAGAATGTTGCAAGGCATTCTGCCCATAACTAGTTCTAAAATGAAGCTTACCAATAATCTCAACAAGTTCTGGTTCAAACTTCGTAAGTCCCAGTTCAAAAGTAGCATCTTGCCCATACTCCATAATTTTTTGCCTCATCTCTTTACTGACTTTATCATACAACTCTTCAATTCTAGTTGGATGAATTCGTCCATCTTTAATTAATGTCTCTAACGTAACTCTAGCAATTTCACGGCGCAATGGGTCAAAACTAGAAAGTACAACTGCTTCAGGTGTATCATCAATAATAAGATCAACCCCAGTAATAGCTTCAATCGTACGAATATTACGCCCCTCTCGTCCAATAATTCTACCTTTCATTTCATCGTTTGGCAAATCAACAACAGTAACAGTTTGATCACTAGCAATATCCGCTGCATACTTCTGCATAGAAGATACAATCATCTCTTTTGCTGTTCTATCCGCTGTCAGTTTTGCCTCATTCTCAGCATCACGAATATATTGTGATATTTCTTTTGTCATAGACTCCTTTACTTGACTCATAACAAGTTCCTTAGCTTTATCTTTACTAAAACCAGAAATATTCTCAAGTAATTCTAATTGTTCTTTTTTTATCTCTTCCACTTTACTTTTCTCATCTTGGATCTCGTTTTGACGCATAACAATTTTAGCTTCTCTCTCATCTAGAGTAGCTTCTCTTTTCTGATATAGTTCATCTCGTTTATCAATACTTGCTTCTCGCTGTAATAAACGATTTTCAGATTCTTTTAATTCTTCTTTTTTTTCTTTAATTTCTCTATCTGTCTCTAATTTTAATTTATGTGCTTCTTCCTTTTGCTCTAAAATAGTCTCACGTTTTACTTTTTCTGCGTCCTTACGTGCTTGATTTATCATAGCTTCTACTTTTTTAGATGCATTGTTCATTCTAAAATAACTTAGTAAAAAACTAACTCCAAATCCTACTAATAATCCAACAAGTAAAAGTAATATGGAAAATAATCCATTATCCATAATTACCTCCTCTAGAATATATTTAAAAATAAATTTAAATCATAATCTAATTCTATTTTAAAATTGTTTTGATAAAGTGTCAAGGTAAACATCAAGCACTATTTTACCATTTCGTTATAATCACTAGGTTTCAGGATGAAAATAAAATAGTGAAACACTCAAAAGCATCTCACTAATTCATATTAAACACTCGGATCGAGATCAACAGTGAACGGAGCATCAGCACTCCCGTCCCCACCACCTACGATTGTCCCAGGTGCAAGTGAAACCGCGGGCCGAACGCCACCCGAGTGGTTCACGCGGTCGTTGTACAGGCTGCCACTGGAGCTGACGTAGAGGCCGCCAGTATTGACGTTGTTGAAGTTAGACGGCGACAAAGCCCACTGGAAGGGGGCAAAATAGTCTGGTAATGATACGGCATAACCCTAGGTTAATCTATATGATAATGCAATAGCTTAACCCAAAATTATTTTTGTGTCCACGAAAGGGTTTTCGTGGACGATAGAAAGGTTATAGGTATGGGACAATTTTTATTGTTCCATATCGATTATGAACGGATCATCAGCACTCCCGTCCCCACCACCTACGATTGTCCCAGGTGCAAGTG